>JBCCTG010000080.1:0-7475 GCA_039198735.1 Pseudomonadota bacterium
CGCACAGCTCTGCGACCTCGGACGCCACGCGCTTGGCCAGCGTCTCGTCGTCTCGGTGGCGCACGACCTCGGCGATCCAGTCAGCCACCTGCCGACAGGCGGCCTGGTCGAAGCCACGGGTGGTGATGGCTGGCGTGCCGATGCGAATGCCAGAGGTGACCATCGGGCTGCGCTTCTCGCCGGGCACCGTGTTCTTGTTGACCGTGATGCCGGCACGCTCCAGCGCCTCTTCGGCGGCGTTACCTTTGACACCCTTAGGACGCAGATCGACCAAGACGACATGGGTATCGGTCCCGCCTGAGACGACGGCATAGCCTGCATCCACCAAAACAGAAGCCAGCGCCTTGGCGTTCTCAATCACTTGCTTGGTGTAGACTTTATACTCCGGCGTCAGCGCTTCGCCGAAAGCTGCGGCTTTACCGGCAACCACATGCATCAGTGGACCGCCTTGGATACCTGGGAAAAGCGCTGAGCGGAATTTCTTGGCCAGGTCTTTGTCATTGGTAAGAACGATACCGCCACGGGGTCCACGGAGGGTTTTGTGGGTGGTGGAGGTGACAGCATGGGCATGGGGCACGGGCGATGGATAATGCCCACCGGCCACAAGACCTGCAAAATGCGCCATATCCACCAGGAAATAAGCGCCAATTTCATCGGCAATCGCACGGAAAGCGGCAAAGTCGATGATGCGGCTATAGGCCGAGCCACCAGCAATGATAAGATCAGGACGCTCCGCCAAGGCTTGGTCACGGACAAGATCCATATCGATCAAATCATCGGAATCGCGGACGCCGTAATGAACAGCGTTAAACCATTTGCCCGATTGGTTGACTTTGGCGCCGTGGGTCAGGTGTCCACCAGCCGCAAGGTCAAGGCCCATGATTTTCGCACCGGGCTTGAGAAGCGCCATGAACACGCATTGGTTGGCTTGGCTGCCTGAATGGGGCTGCACGATGGCCTCTTTGCAGTCGAAAAGACGCTTGGCACGATCGATGGCGAGCTGTTCCACCTGATCGACAAACTCGCAGCCGCCATAATAGCGTCGCCCAGGATAGCCTTCGGCATATTTGTTGGTGAGGACAGACCCTTGTGCCTCAAGCACAGCTTGGCTGACGATGTTTTCCGATGCGATCAGTTCGATCTGCTTTTGCTGGCGATCCAACTCTCGATCCATCATCGCCTGAAGCTGCGGATCCGTGTCACTGAGTGACTGATCAAACGCAAAGGGCGAAGAGACAAGTTCGGTCGCAGTCGTGGTGTTCACAGCAAGAATACCTTTCTTTGAGAAAGCTCATCTACGCTCTGCGCAACGATCCGCCTAGAGCATCCGACAACAAAATGCGCGCACCTGACTTGATCTCGGGCGGATCGACGATTTCGTATTCGTAAGATGCCAAAACAAGGACTGAGAGCGTTTTCAACCAGATGTCTATCTTGGGTTTGCTCCAGGGCGGAACTGGTCTGGCGGTTCGACAATGCGCCGATCAATAAGCAAGAGCCGTTTGCGGCTTAAAAATGAATCATATCAGCCACAAATAGCTTGGATGATCTATCTGTCTCTTTTTTGAATGCTCATGTCTGGCAATTTTGACTTAAAGCAGACGACAACGTCTGATATTTACCAAAATTTGTCCTTGGCAACGCTATCGAAGATCATTAAACGCCGCAGATCAAAATGAAAAACAGTCATCAGGCAGTTGCTCATTTCCTCTGTAGCGTGATCTGTTCAAACGAACCTCTGGAAACTTCAATGACCGATACCACACATTCTGCGGACCTTTTTGATAAATCAGAAGTCCTTAGTCTTACCACCGATATTGTCTCCGCTTTTGTCAGCAACAATTCCGTTCCTGCCGAGCAGCTTCAAGACCTTCTTCAGAACACTTACCAAACCCTGTCGCAACTCGGCGGCGAGGTGGAAGAAGAAGTGCAGCTCAAGCCTGCTGTTACCGTGAAGAAGTCGATCACCGACGATTATCTGATCTGTTTGGAAGATGGCAAGAAGCTCAAAATGCTGAAGCGCTACTTGCGCACCCAATACAATATGAGCCCCGAAGATTATCGCCGGAAATGGAATCTTCCGGCTGATTATCCCATGGTTGCGCCCAATTATGCTAAGCGCCGTTCAGAATTCGCCAAACAAATCGGTCTTGGTACCCAAGGTGGACGCAAAGCCACGACCAAAAAAGGGCGCCGGAAGTCGGCTGCTTAAAGTATCACGCAAAGTGTCAGTTATGTGATACTTTAACTCTTCAAGCGGAAGGTTCGTCCTTCCGCTTTTTTTGTGTCCAGCGCACACCCAAGATCGAGACTTCATACAAAAGAAGAATGGTGAAACCGAGAGCGATCTGGCTCATGGGATCGGGGGGCGTCAAAAATGCGGCCACCAGAAAAATGATCACCACAGCATAGCGGCGATTTGCGCTGAGCCATTCATGGGTCACAAGACCCGCCCGCGCGAGCAGCATCAAAATCACGGGAAGCTGAAAAGCAAACCCAAATCCCATCATCAAAGCCAGAGCGAGATTCAAATAGTCACCGACTTTCACGAACAGATTGTACGTCGCGGAAGCGGTCGCTTCTGCCCTACCCTCAACACCGAGGGCAAAGTCCATCACCATGGGCAAAATAAACTGATGCACCAGAGTGATCCCCGCCAAGAATAGGAAAGGAATGGCCACCAAAAAGGGGACAACAGCCCGGCGTTCTGACTTGTAAAGACCTGGCGCGACAAAGGCATAGACCTGCCAAGCGGTGATCGGAAAAGAGATCATCAGGGCGGCGAAGAAACTGAGTTTCACTTGCGCGAAGAAAAGTTCGAGGGGGAAATAATTGAGGATCGCGCCCTCACCGCCATTCACCCGCTCGATCACTTGCACATAAGGAAGGGTGAGAAGATTATAGAGCGGCGCACTGACGATGAAGCAGAGGATAAAACAACCAGTGAGTGCACCGACAACCACCAAGAGCCTGCCGCGCAGCTCCAAAAGATGGTCCATCAGCGGCGCACGGCTTTTCTCGATGTCGTCTTCGCCGTTGTCGCTCAGAATATCGGGTTGAGGGAGGCTGTCGCTGTCAGCCATTTGCCTGATCACCGCTGGTGCTGCTCGTCGGCTGACCCTTCACCGCGCCTTCGATCTCGCGGAAGGTGTCCGTCGCTTCCTGGGCACCTGAGGATTTCTTCAGTTCCTCAATTTCTTTCCGCATCTCTTCCATTTCGACTTCCCGAGCCATCTGCGAGAGGCCAGCGCGGAATTCATCCGCCAGACGGCGCGCCTTGCCCACCATCTGTCCGACCCCATGGAGGAATTTCGGCAAATCTTTTGGCCCGATCACGAGCAGGGCGAGGACCGAAAGCACCAAGATCTCCGGCAACCCCAATTGCGGGACCAGACTCATTCTGATTTCGCAGCTTTGGCCTGATCGGTTTCCACCGTCTCACCGGGTTCGTGGGAGAGGTTGGAAGTCTTGACGGTTTCCTTGTCGCCGTCCTCATCGCCGAGACCTTGACGGAAAGAGCGAATGCCTTTGGCCATATCGCCCATCAGCGATGAAATCCTGCCGCGTCCCCCGAAAAGGACAAGAACGATCGCAAGGACCAATAAAAGCTGCTGCCAACCAAGCGCCATGATGTTTCCCGCTTCAACCACTGCTATCTCCGCCCACAACTGAGCGTCAGCGGCCAAGAGTGCAAGCGTCTCAGGCCTCGTCGTTCATATCAGTTTCGATGTTGTCATCCTCGATGAGATCCTCGTCATCGATCGGTCGCGGCACATCGAAGCCTGGCGGCAATTGCCCTTCCAGGAGGCCTTGGGCTTTCAAGTCCTGCAGGCCTGGCAAATCGCCAATGCTGCCAAGGTCAAAATGCTCCAAAAAGGCCGATGTCGTGCCATAAAGGAGAGGACGACCGGGCGCTTCACGGCGGCCGCGCTGCCTCACCCAGCCCAGGCGAATGAGCTGGTCGAGGGACCCTTTCGACACACCGACACCGCGCACCTCCTCGATCTCGGCCCGACTGCAAGGCTGGTGGTAGGCAATGATGGCCAGGGTTTCGAGGGCCGGACGGCTCAGCTTGCGTGTGGTTTCTTGATCCACCACCAGCACTTCGGCGCAGTCGGGGGCCGTGACAAACTGCCATTTGCCCGCCACTTGGCGTAGATTCACGCCGCGGCTGTCATAATGCCGCTGGAGCTCTTCAAGAAGGGGGCGCACATCGCCGCCGGGCACGCGATCGGCAATGACGATCTCACTCAGAGGCTCGGGCGATGCGAAGAGCAAAGCCTCGATGCGGCGGATGCGCTCAGCTTCCACAATGGATGGGTCGGCCATCTCGGCCAGGGGGTCGAGGCTTGTGGTCATGGAGCAGATTTCAAATAGATCGAATCAAAAGGTTCAGCCTGGCGCATAGCGGCATCACCATCCCGCGCTGTCTCAAGGGCCGCGCAAAAGGTCGACGCCACCACTGAGCCGCGGGGCGCCATGCGCGGCTTGCCAAGACCGACCAGTTGCAGGGCAAACCAATCATCATGGGCCGCCAATTCCCCGCGCAACTCTTCCCGTGCATCCTCGATCGCATAAATTGGGATGGGATCGGAACGCTTCTCCGGTGGCGCGGCGCGGAGGCGTTGACGCGAATAGGCTTGCAAAAGATCGTAAAGCTCAGCCGCCGTATGGGTGGTGGTCCGCGTTTCGGTTCCGCGCACACCGCGGCGGTAAACATCCTGGCCAAGTTGGTGACGCTCAGTCAGTTTTTGTGCCGCTTTGCGCATGGCATCGAGACGTTGCAGCCGGTGCGCGAGAAGCGCGGCGATGTCTTCACCGCTCAGCTCTTCTTCATCATCCTTGGACGGAAGCAAAAGCCTTGTTTTGAGATAGGTGAGCCAACTCGCCATGACGAGGTAGTCGGCGGCGAGCTGAAGGTTACGGCTGCGCGCTTCCTCGACGAAACGCAAATATTGCTCGGCCAAAGCGAGGACAGAGATCTCACGCAGATCGACTTTCTGGCGGTGCGCAAGATCGAGAAGCGCATCCAGCGGACCTTCATAACCTTCAAGCCTGAGAACAAGGGTTTCGGCAGGGTCTCTGCCCTGATCAAAACCATCCTCGTCAAACTGAGGTACCTGATCGTCGAACAAGCGGCCTCTCCTTATTAGTAGGGCTCCGTGAAAATTAAGCCGAGTCGCGTACTAGGGAGATCTTAAACCCCGCGCACGAGGCAGTCTTGTGAACGTGCCTTGAGGGACTGACAATAAGCGCTAGCATCGGCTTTCGAGGTGAAGGGTCCAACCCGGAGACGGTGATAGGTCCGCCCCCCCACCTCTGCACGCTGAACATCGGGCTGTTTGCTGCTCATCAATGTCCCGAAGCGGTTGCGCATGCCTTCGTAAAAGGCAATCGCCGCAGCATTGCTGTCAAACGCGCCGACCTGCACCACATGGGTACCGCCCAGGGCTGCCGGCGCAGGATTGCTGCGTGCGGGCACGGGCGCAGGCGAGGTCGCTGTCTGCGCGCGTTTGGCCGATGTGTTGGCAGGCTTTTGCGACGGCGTCGGCGTGGTTGTCCGGCGCACCGGTTGGTCATCCGCCATGGCTGTCACCAGAGGGTTCTCAATTCGCGGTTTGTCTGCCGAAGCCTCTTCCCGCGTACTCGACAGTTTCGATGGCGCGCTTCCATAACCATTAAGAGCATCACGCTCGGGATCTTCGAAGGTCACTGTCCGTGTGGGGAGCGCACCGGAGACCCGGTCATAGACTTCCTGCCGTTCCGTACGCGCCACATCGAGGGGCACGTCCTCTGCCACCGGGGTGGGGTCAGCTGCAACCACAGGCAGTTCCTCCGTAAACGAACTGGCGCGCGCCACACCCTGCCGGTAGGCATAATAGACTACCAGCACGAACACCATGAGGAGCGTTGCGAGGATTGCGAGAATGGTGAAGCCTGAAAGGCCACCTTCATCTTCATCGAGGATATCGTTCACACTTGCCACCGTTGACGACATGGGGCTTTGGTCCCTTTTCCTGCGTGATTAACGGTTTGTGCACCAATCGGTAAAGACACTGTTAACCCTCAAAGAAAACTTCTTGATAAATCGGTCAGGCGGCGATGCTCATGGATCGCAAATCTGTCTGTCATTCCAGCGATATAATCACAAACCACCCGCTTACGTTTCTCCATGGGCTCCTCGGCCTGGCGCCTGTACCAATCCGGCGGCAGGACCTCAGGCTCATCGCGGTAGAGGCAAAAAAGCTCACGCACGATTCGCTTGGCGGCGCTCCTCACCTCATTGACCCTGTGGTGCCGATACATCTGCGTGAAAAGGAACTCTCTGAGAGTTTTCAGCTCTTTGGCCATTCCGTCCGAGAACGCGGCGATGGGGCGATCATAGCCGCGAATGTCCTCCACCGATTGGGGCTCAAGATCATCCAAGCGGCGCTGGGTCTCGCTATAGACATCGCCCACCATTCTCCCGATCAGGGCACTGACAGCTTCGGCGATTTGCACATCGCGCGGCTCATCGGGCCAAGCACGGCGTGCGGCGGCCAAGGCAGGCCCAATAAGGGGAACATCCGTAGCCTCATCGAAACTGAACAGCTGTGCCCGCAAGCCATCATCACAATCATGGGTGTTGTAAGCGATATCGTCTGCCAACGCCGCAAGCTGCGCCTCAAGCCCAGGGAAGCTACCGAGTTCAAGATCGTGGCCAGCAACATACTCCTCGATCGCCACGGGAAGCGGTTTGTCCTTGACCCTGTTGGCACCGACGAGCGGACCGTTGTGTTTCACCGTTCCTTCGAGCGTTTCCCAAGAAAGATTGAGGCCCAGATAGGCCCCATGCTGACGTTCAAGCTTGGTCAGAAGGCGGAGGGTCTGGGCATTGTGATCAAAGCCCCCTGCCCCTTCCATCATTTCCTGCAGAACGTCTTCGCCAGTATGACCAAACGGCGGATGGCCAAGATCATGGGCCAGCGCCACCACTTCGGCGAGATCCTCATCGAGCTGCAGCCTGCGCGCAAAGGCGCGGGCGATCTGACTGACCTCAAGACTGTGGGTCAGGCGGGTGCGGTAGTGGTCACCCTCGTGAAAAACAAAAACCTGGGTTTTGTGCTTCAGGCGCCGAAAAGCGACGGTGTGCAAGATTCGATCGCGATCCCGCTGAAACGGGGTGCGGGATTGGCTCTCCGGCTCATCATGAAGCCGACCTCGGGTGTCTTCGGCTTTCGAAGCATAAGGAGCGAGAGGCGCGGGAAAGGCGATCGGCAAAAACAAACTCCTTCATGTAAAGGAGCTATTCCAACGATTCCTGCTCTTTCGTCGACCGGCAAAGCCGCATCTGTCCGTTAATCAATCTCTGCTGCATCCGATGGTCACAGACCATGCGGCGCGGCGGACACGGTTAGTCGAGCTTACCGAAGACGTCCTTGATCGCGTTGATAAGCTGCGGCGGCTCGAAGGGCTTAAGAAGATAGTTGTTCATC
>JBCCTG010000081.1:0-7401 GCA_039198735.1 Pseudomonadota bacterium
AAGTGCCGTATAAAGACCACCATCGACATTAAAGTGCGCCCGAACGCCAAGAGCACTGGCGCAGATCAGCCAAAGGCTTTCAAAAACGATGGCTATGACGAAAGCCATTGTCACCGCGCGTTGAAACCAGCTCCCCCTGGCGGGGCCACTCATCCACCCACGAAAGTAAGCAAGCGTCAGCGCGTAAAGTCCAAGTGAGACATGAAACTTGATCGGCTTCAGCCAAACATTGATACCATCGACCGTGCGCGGATCGAGGGCCAGCAGCACAAACAACACGGGTACAGACACCAGCAGCATAAAACCCGTAAGGGTGTAAACGCGACTGCGCCGCCATAAGACTTGAAAAGCTTGCATGCCCGCCCCGCCAAAACCGGTCTTTCGAGAGAGACTAGCTCCTCATTTTTGGAACAACCAGGCTTTGATCGTTCTCATGCGCACAAGGCATTACCCGTCTGGACAGGTTTTCTTCGCCCCTTTAGCGTCAGTCGCTTGGCCATCAAGGTTTGTAAGGAGCCGCGCGCACCCATGGGATTTGAAGATCTTATCCAGCAGTTGAACGGGATCGTCTGGGGCATTCCGATGCTGGTCCTCCTTTTGGGAACGGGCATCTTTCTCACCGTCGGGCTTCGCTTCATCACCGTTCGTAAGCTGGGCTTTGCCTTCTCTGAGCTTTTTCGGAAGCGTTCCGGCCAAGGTGAGGGCGAGGTTTCTCCCTTTGCTGCACTGATGACAGCGCTCTCTTCCACCATTGGCACGGGCAACATCGCCGGTGTGGCGGCGGCCATTGCCATTGGTGGCCCCGGCGCTATTTTTTGGATGTGGATGACCGCCATCGTCGGCACCGCGACGAAATACTCCGAGGGGCTCCTGGCGCTACGATTCAGGGAGACCGATGCCCATGGCAATCATGTGGGCGGCCCTATGTACTATATCAAAAACGGCATGGGGAAGAAGTGGATCTGGCTTGCCGTTCTCTTCGCAAGCTTTGGTATGCTCGGCGCCTGGGGGACCGGCGCCTTGGTGCAAGCGAACTCCATCTCCGACGGGCTTAACGCAGCCTACGGCATCAGTCCCTATATAACGGCTGCGGCTGTGGCGAGCGCCGCTGCGCTGGTGATTTTGGGCGGTGTGAAGCGGATTGCAGGGGTCGCCTCGCGCCTCGTACCGTTCATGGCAGCGACCTATTTGATCGCAGGGCTGATCGTTATTGGCGCCAATATTGGCGAGGTGCCAGCCGCCTTCGGCCAGATTTTCCGCGGTGCCTTCGGCCTCGAAAGCGCCGGTACGGGCATTACGTTTGGCCTCTTCTGGCTCGCCATTCAAAAAGGTGTCGCGCGGGGCATCTTCTCCAATGAAGCTGGGCAAGGCTCCGCACCCATCGCCCACGCGGCCGCCAAAAACCGTGACCCGGTGAACCAAGGCATCATCGCGATGCTCGGTACCGTTATCGACACGTTGATCGTTTGCACCATCACGGCCCTTGTGATCCTCACCTCAGGCGTGATCCCCGAGGCCTGCACGCCAGCCCTTGCAAACCTCGACACCTTCGCCGCAGGGTTTCAGCCCGCCGGTTGCGACACAGGCGTTCCCCTCACAGCAGCAGCATTTGATGCGACCCTCGTGGGAATTGGCGAGCATATCGTATCGATCAGCCTGGTGATCTTTGCCTTCACCACGATCCTTGGTTGGTCTTATTATGGTGAGCGGTGCTGCGCGTTCCTCTTTTCGGAAAAATCGATCCTGCCTTTTCGCATCAGTTGGATCCTCGTGGTCTTTTTAGGCGCGTCACTGATCGCTTTTGAGGATCGGATTTCCGGCGTCGTCAATTTGGTCTGGGTCTCCGCCGATACGCTGACCGGCTTGATGGCTGCGCCCAACCTTGTGGCCCTGGTCGTCCTTGCGCCGTTGGTTTTCAAAATCACGCGGGACTACTTCGCGGCCCGCGCCACGGGCACTGTCGATGATGCGATCGAGGCTGCAAAGACCGCCCCCACTAAGGCGCAAGACTAGAGCTGTTTCAGTGATCTTCGAGCCACTGAAACAGCTCTAGATTCTTTACCGGTCGCGTTTTCGAACCGCCAAACCGGCTCCACTTTGGCTGAAAACGCTCTAACGTAGCATCTCTCCCTTGGAAGAGATCGCCATCTTCGATGGCGAGAGAGGGACGAACCTTGGCACACTGAATATCGCCCCTCCTTAGGGAGAGGTTTGAGCACGGAGCAAAGAGCTTACCTCAGGCCGCCTTGCCCATGACACCCATGCCGCGGGATTTCTCCTGGCGGATTCGCATTTTGTCCCGGCGCACGATGTCGGCGAAATCCTCGTCGAAATTGATGTCCGAGAAGCGTTTCCAATCATTCTCACCAATGAACCGGCGAATGTCCGTGATCTCCACCATGTAAGGTTTGGAGAGGATGATCTGATAATGCGCAAAGCTCAAAACCGCGACCAAACCAGCGAGTGTCAGACTGACAGGATCACCGCCAGAAACACCAAGAGCAAGAGACGACAGGACGGCAAAGGCCACCATAATCCAGCCCACAAGACGCATACCGACCCGCCAACGGAAAGCGTGAACACGCGTCCGCTGCATCTCCGATTGGTAGAATTTCTCGATATATTCGATGCGCTTAGGCTTCCACAAGGCCAGTTGCGCCCAATATTTGGCATCATCGATCCAGGCGTCCTCATGCGCATTGGACGCAAGCTCCGCCTCGTTCACCGCCTTGACGCAGTGGTTGTAGCCTTGGTGCAAGCTGTTGATACGGCGCTGGACCTTGGCTTTGAGATCGCCCGCGGTGGCATGCAGCGTGCTGGCCAGAACCTGGCGACTGGTGGCCAGGTTGTAGAGCAATATTCCGAAGACAGAGAAAAACGTCAGCCCCGTGACAATCGCCATAGCCCGGCCAGGACCCGCCGCCGTCAGGAAGGGAAGAAGCTCTGAAAAGGCCGAAGGCGCTTCTTCCGGCCGAAGCCCCGGCGCGAGCACCCAGGCAAGAAGCGGCACCATCAATGTGGTCAACAGCATCACCTGATCACGCCGTCGGCGCAGAATGAAGCGGCGATAATTTCTCTGCAAAGTCAACCGAAAGGCCGAGATATAAGCACGGATATCCCGGTCCACAGGGAATTTCTGCTCCACCACCTCGTCATGCAGATCAATGAACGATGCCCAATTGCTGAGGAGCTTAACCGTCAGGGGACGGTCGAAATGCGGATAGTAGTCGATTGAAAAATCAAAATACCGCCGCAGCTCAGGCTCATATTTGCGCTGCACCTCCAGGGGCTCGAACGGATGCTCGACCTCCAACGCGGCGGGATCGGGATCGAGGGTATAAAACCCATCCTCATTGTGGATCATCGTTTCCGCAAGGTCCATCCGATGCCGAAAACGTTCAGCCCTCAGAGCATCCGAGATGCTATCTTGTTCCAAAGCCTGTTCGTTTTGCAGTCGAAGTTTGTCTTGGTGTTCAGACATAACAGTCAGCCGAAATCTTGGTGGGGATTTGGCACAGCAAATAGAGATTGTTCTCGAGTGCCGCAACCCATTTTGTTGCGGCGCAGCATAAACGCCGCTCGGTTCGCTTTCCACGCTTCCAGGCGCTCATCATGATCCTCATCAGCGGCCACAGGTATGCAAAAGCTTTGGCCAACGAACAGATCATTGCGGCAGCTCTCTCTGAGCGTTAGAGCGCGACCACAAAAGGTTGACTGAAGGAGAACCCCCCATGGCGCGCAACAAGATCGCCCTTATCGGATCGGGCATGATCGGCGGCACCCTCGCCCATATCGCAGCTCAAAAAGAGTTGGGGGACGTTGTCCTCTTCGATATTGCTGAAGGCATCCCCGAGGGCAAAGGCCTCGACATTGCCCAATCGGCTCCTGTCGATGGTTATGACAGCCGCCTCAAAGGCACCCAGGATTATGCCGATATCGAAGGCGCCGATGTCTGCATCGTCACCGCTGGCGTGCCGCGCAAACCCGGCATGAGCCGTGATGACTTGGTCGAGATCAACCTCAAGGTGATGAAGGCCGTGGGCGAGGGCATCGCGAAATACGCGCCGAACGCTTTTGTGATCTGTATCACCAATCCCCTCGACGCGATGGTCTGGGCCCTGCAGAAATTTTCTGGTCTGCCGACGAACAAGGTCGTGGGCATGGCGGGTATCCTCGACAGCTCGCGCTTCCGCATGTTCCTCGCCGAAGAGTTCAACGTCAGTGTCGAGAGTGTTACAGCCTTCGTTCTCGGCGGCCATGGCGACACTATGGTGCCAAGCTTGCGCTACTCCACCGTCGCGGGTGTTTCGCTGCCTGACATGGTGAAGCTTGGCTGGACCACCCAGGACAAAATTGACGCCATCGTCGACCGCACCCGCAAAGGCGGCGGCGAGATTGTCGGCCTTCTGAAAACCGGCTCGGCCTACTACGCACCGGCCGCCTCGGCCATCCAAATGGCGGAAAGCTACCTTAGAGACAAAAAGGTCGTTGTTCCGTGCGCTGCCTATTTGAACGGCGAGTTTAGCGTGAAAGACCGCTATGTCGGCGTACCCATCGTTATTGGGTCGGAAGGCGCTGAACGCATCTTGGAAATCGAATTCACGCCGGAAGAAAAAGAGATGTTCGATAAGTCCGTCGCGGCTGTCGAAGACCTCGTTGAGGCCTGCATTCGCCTTGAGCCGAGCTTAGGATGACGAAAGTCGGTCCGGGTAAGGAGATTCTCCGGACCGAGCGCCTCATCCTCCGCCGATTTCGGGCGGGGGATGTCGCGCGTTATTTCGCAATCTATGGCCATCCTTCCACTGAGAAGGGCTTAGGCCCTTGCCCTACCATCAGCCACGCCTGGCGCCATATGGCTTACGTTGAAGGAAACTGGTCTTTGCGCGGCTTTGGCGCGATGTGTATCACCAAAATCGGTAGTGATCAGATGATTGGCCTTTGTGGCCCGACATTGATGGAGGGTGCGCCAGGGATTGAAATCGCCTGGACTGTCGACCCGGAACTGCACGGTCAAGGCTTTGCAGCAGAAGCGGCCGCCGGTGCCTGTCGCTGGATTTTCAACGAAAGACCCACGCTCGATAGAGTTCTTCATTATATTGACGATCACAACAAAGCCTCACAGGTTGTTGCCAAGAAAATCGGCGGTCTACGGACTGATAAGATCTTTGAGCATCCTATTGTCGGGCCGTTACCTATTTGGGTAACCCCGCGCGCTGCTTTCTTTTAAAACGTTTTCAGTCAAACGCCAGCTTTGGATCTGATCCAACTCGGCAGTTTAAAAATCATCGAACTCAAAATGAGAGCATCCTTGTCATGCAAAACCTGACAAACGGCCTAGAGCTGTTTCAGTGATCTCCGAGCCACTGAAACAGCTCTCGATTCTTTGACTGTCGCGTTTTCGAACCGCCAAAACCGGCTCCACTTTGGCTGAAAACGCTCTAGCCAAAAACCTTGCGTAAATTACGTTTCACCTTCCACCAGAGTTTTTGGCGATCCTTCTCCGCGCGTTTGTTCGCATGGGGCCAGGGCTGTTCGGGAACAGGGTGGCCCAAAAACGTGCACAGCGGTCCCCAGGCAAATTCACCGGTTTTAAGAACGAGAAGGCGATCCGGTTGATCCTTGAAATACTCCTGCACATCGCGATTGTGGCGCTCGTAACGTGCACGGAAGATATCTTCATGGCCCTTTGGATAAGGTGCATCATAGATCAGTTGGCGGATCGGGTTGGGGTAATGCCCAAAATCATTGACGCAACTGCGGATCCAATCATCCGTGTTGCGAATAACAAGAATAAACTTGGCGTCAGGGTAGCGCTCAGCAAAGGTTTCGTAGAAAAGCGGCCAAGGCATATCCTGGAACCCGCGATGCTGCTCGGCAACCTGCAGCGCCCGCTCTGTCACGTCATCCCAAGTGAGGTCCTGACGCTGCGCAAGATCGCGAAACTCGTAATATCCCGCGATTTTGCCGTAGCCGAGCACCTCAAATGCCAACCCAAGCGACGACGTCCCTGTTTTTTGGAAGCCAAGACAAAAAACCTTCGACATGATGAACCCCACGGATTGCGTTGGCAGGCCCTGAGCCTGTGCCGCCCACGACCTTGGCTGTCAAACCAACCACCTTTCAGGAGTGATGTAAGGATAGCGTTACGCAATCCAGCAGCGCCGAGCCTTGTGCCCTTGGGACCTCGCCATTCTGATGACCATGCTCACGCAAAAACTGGAACTGGCTGAATGATATGCCCAACCCAAGCTTTGCTAAGAGGTTGAAGACACATTCGCCAAAGCGCATTTCATTCGAAGATCAGCACCAAGGCTTTGCCCACAACAACCGCGGCATCGGGAACCTGGCGGATCATCGCACCTCGATCGCAAGTCATGCAAACCGTCGTTTTCAGCAAAGCAATAGCTGACCAGCCAACTAGTTTTGAGCCATCGGAAGATAGAGTGTCATCCCTGGCGACAGCTCCAGGGCATCCACGTGACCGGCACCGGACCGGTCGTCGAGAATGGCATGCATGTGGGACCGGCGACCCTCATGGGTATAGCGGCCTATGGAAGCTTCGTCCGCCCAAAGACCAACAATGGACACCGGGCGGTTATCGGCATCGAAGGGGACCTTGGCCTTCTTATGGGCGGCGTGATCATGATGGCCACCCTGCCCATGGCCGCCATGTCCCGACTTGAAGATGACGTGGTAGGCGAGCGTGGGCGGCGTACCCGTGATGCGAAAAGGAAAAGGCTGCTCGGGATCGAGACCGGCCTCCAAAGCAGCGCGCTGAAGGAAGGCCTCAATGGCATCGAACCCGCGGAGCGGCTCGGGGATGGGCAGACCCTGCCAGGCCTCTGCTGCACCGAAGGCCAGAAAGATGGCTTCGGTCTCAGCCCCCTCTTTCACAACCTGTTCGCCATTGAGAATGGTTGAGAGATAGACCGCCCCCTGATCGATGGTGATCTCGCCTTTCAAACCTCTGATCGGTCCGACCGCAATCAGATTCGCAGAAGTGGGAAGGTCGCTGAGGGCAAGTTGGCCTTGCAAATTCCCCGTCCTGAGCATGTCGCGGCGATCGCCCACAGCGCAGACCCAATAACTCTGACGAGGGTCGTCATAAGCCTTGGGACAGACACTTTCGAGGATCGGCTCCGGCGATGGCGCTTGTCCATCGCCGCCGCATGCCGCTGCAACAAAGAGAAGCAGGCACAAGGCCGCCAAAAGTCGAAACGGAGAGCGAAAAGAAAGCATAGCCTCCCCTTGTTGCCTTAGAACGTTGCTTGCAAGCCACTGGTGACGGCCGCGGGCTACCCGCGAAGCCTCACAGCGACGGTGGTCAAGATCTCAGATGATTTGAAACCGTCGTCCTCCTTATACGCTGCAAACAATGCGGCGAAGTCAGCGGTTTTGGTG
>JBCCTG010000082.1:0-7291 GCA_039198735.1 Pseudomonadota bacterium
CCTTCACCGAGTTGAGCAGCGAGACGCCCTGCTCAAGGTGACCGGAGTAAATCCGGCAGAAGGTTAGCGTACCCACAAACGGATCGTTCATGATCTTAAAAGCGAGCATCGACAAAGGCTCATCATCCGAAGACGGACGGGTTACCTCTTCGTCCGTGTCGGGAAGAACGCCCTTGATCGCCGGAACGTCGATAGGCGATGGTAGGAAATCCACCACAGCATCAAGAAGCGGCTGAACGCCTTTGTTCTTGAACGCGGTACCGCAAAGAACGGGGTGGAAGTCGACGCTGATCGTCCCCTTACGGATCAAAGCACGGATCGTATTATTGTCCGGCTCGTTGCCCTCAAGGTAGGCTTCCATCACCTCTTCATCGAGCTCGACGACCGTCTCGATCATTTTCTCGCGATATTCTTGCGCTTTGTCCTTCAGATCGTCAGGAATCTCGACACGATCGAAAGCCGCGCCAAGAGATTCTTCTTTCCAAACGATCGCATCCATCTCGATCAAATCGACGACACCTGCGAAGTCGCTTTCTTCACCGATAGGAAGCTGAAGCACGACCGTCTTGGCAGCAAGACGATCGTGAATGGAGTCCACCGAAGTGTAGAAGTTCGCGCCCAACTTATCCATCTTATTGATGAAGAACATGCGCGGGACACTGTACTTGTCGCCCTGGCGCCAAACCGTTTCCGTTTGCGGCTCAACACCGGCATTGCCATCGAGAAGCGCCACAGCGCCGTCGAGCACCCGCAAGGAGCGCTCGACCTCGATGGTGAAGTCCACGTGGCCAGGTGTATCGATAATGTTCAAACGGCGCTTGTTGCCGTCGCGACCGGTCCAGAATGTCGTCGTCGCAGCCGAGGTGATCGTGATCCCCCTCTCCTGCTCCTGCTCCATCCAGTCCATGGTTGCGGCGCCATCATGCACCTCACCAATTTTGTAGGACTTACCGGTGTAATAGAGAATGCGCTCGGTCGTCGTGGTCTTGCCCGCATCAATGTGGGCCATGATCCCGAAGTTCCGATAATCCTCAATTTTGTATTCGCGTGTCATCAATATGTTCCTGACCTGGGGCGCTCCGCGTTAGCGGGCTTCGCGCCCAGTTCCGACTGTGAAGCTCACCTGACCGGTTGCCGCGTTTTTCTCAACAATGACAGGAACCCGGTAAGCTTCATTACAAACTGTGTAGTTCCATTCTTCAGCACGCCGTGTGGTGCTTTCCATGATCGTCTCACCCGAGACACCCATGAAGACAGGCTCTTGGTAGCAAGCATTGCCTTTGTTGTCGCCGGCGTAGCCATTAGCAGCCGACGTGCGGGCACGCGCCTCGATGAGCGAAGCGCTTTGCGCGTCAGCAAGGGTCATGACCGAGCGGCCACCGACCATCATCGATTCTGCCGTCCAGACGACTTCTTCTTCAACGACCTCTTCGACCTCAGGCTGCGATGCACATGCAGCAAGAACGATCGGTAGAACCGCGACAGCGCGGATTGATTGTTTGAACATGGACTGGGATCTCCCTGATTTACCAGCGATAATGCGAGAAGGCCCGATTGGCCTCAGCCATCTTATGCGTATCTTCTCGCTTTTTCACAGCCGCTCCGCGATTTTGTGCAGCGTCCATGAGCTCAGAGGACAAACGATCAACCATTGTCGTCTCGTTGCGCTTGCGCGCCGCGCCAATGATCCAGCGCATGGCCAGAGCTTGTTTGCGATCCGGACGAACCTCGACCGGGACCTGATAGGTCGCACCGCCAACTCGGCGCGAGCGAACCTCAACAGCAGGAACAACGTTTTCCATCGCCTCACGGAACGTATCAATCGGCGGCCGACGGAGCTTCTCTTCCATACGGTCGAGAGCGCCATAGACAATCTTCTCGGCGGCCGATTTTTTGCCGTCGAGCATAACGTAGTTCATGAATTTCGAGATCTGAATGTCGTGAAACTTCGGATCCGGATCGATGGGGCGCTTCTCGGCGCGTCTTCTGCGTGACATCGTCTAAAACCCTTATTTCGGTCGCTTAGCGCCGTATTTCGAGCGGCGCTGCTTGCGGTCTTTGACCCCTTGGGTGTCAAGGACACCGCGCAGGATGTGATAACGGACACCGGGAAGGTCTTTGACCCGGCCACCGCGAATCAGCACCACGGAGTGCTCCTGCAGGTTATGGCCTTCGCCCGGAATGTAGCTGATGACCTCATAGCCATTCGTCAGCCGCACCTTAGCCACCTTCCGCAGAGCCGAGTTCGGCTTCTTCGGTGTGGTTGTGTAAACCCGTGTGCAAACACCGCGCTTTTGCGGATTTCCCTGCAAGTGCGGAACCTTATTGATTTTCCGCTTCGGGTGCCGCGGCTTGCGAATTAGCTGTTGGATCGTCGGCATCGCGCTCTACTTCTTCGGTTAACCATTTGTTGTCGGCATCGTTGAACAAACCAATCATCCGCGTTGGACAAGGAGCCCACACGGAAATTCGGGGATCAAAGATATCGATGTGCCTGGGGTTGTTTCGGAAAAACTTCCGACAGCGCCCCATCTGGCGTCGGGAGCGGCTAGCTGCTTGTCATCACTCAGTCAACAAGTTTCCACGGCACGACTTATGCCTCGGACCTGGTTCGCAAACGAAAGCGAACCGGCGATCCCCATGCGGCTTATGTTCATTCAAACCGGCGATGTGCGCGAGGCTTACGACCTGCGCGCCTCAGGTGCGCCTGAAACCCGCAGCCAGCAATGGTACTCGGTGGATTACTTTTTCAGCCTGAAGCCACGTGTGTCCGCCTTGGCGGCGTTGTGCCTCAAGCCTGAGGTGTCTTACAGAGACACACGTGACGGTGTGGATCTTTTCGGTATCCGTACCGATTGGCGCGACCCAGGACCGATTTTGGAGCAAGTGCGGGCATGGAAACCGACTCACGTGGTCCTGCGCACACCCTTCCCGGCCTTGGTCGCCGAATTCCAGAAGTCAGGGATCGCGTTCTTGCCCATGCTGGCGGACAGTTTCCCCACCAGCGGTCTCTCACCGAATCAAATTCGAGGCCGGTTTCGCGCACGCAGGCTGGCACACTCCCTCAACCACAACACACTTCCCGTGGTGGCCAACCACAATGTCGCTTCCTGCAAGAACCTTGTGGAAATGGGGGTTCACCCTGAAAAGATCCTTCCTTGGGAGTGGCCCCTGGCCGACCGCCCGGAACGCCCGGCAAAAGCGTTCTCGGCTTCTGAAAAATTGCGCGTCAGCTATGTCGGCGCCATCATCGAAACCAAAGGCGTCTTCGATCTCGTCAATGCCTTCTGCAAATCCGATCTTTTGAAGCAGCGTGCGCATCTCACCATCGCTGGCAAAGGCGAAACGCAACGTCTCTCGCGTTTGATCGACAGTTGCGGGCTTGTCAGCATAGTGGACTACCGCGGCTTGATCTCCGTCGATGAGGTCAAGCGCCTCAACCAAGAGAGCCACATCTCTTGTGTCTTGAGCCATCACCGCTACCCCGAGGGTCTGCCGAAAACCCTACGCGAGGGGTTGATTGCCGGCACACCGCTTCTTGTCTCCGACCACCCGATTTTTTCGGCGCTCCTTCTTGATGGCGAAGGCACGCGCATGGTGCCGGAGCGTAGCCCTGAAGCGATCGCGTCAGTGCTGGAAAACATTGTCCGTCATCCAACGCTTTATCGTCGTCTTTCGGGGTCAACGGGCGCAGCTTACGATCGCCTCCGGTGGGATGTGCTCTGGCATGAGGTGATTGATCACTGGTTGGTCAGCGATTGGGAGTGGTTCTCACGGCATCGGGATCGTTGGCTACAGCGCCTGAGCGAAGCCCACTGACGACGAGCTAGCTCGATTTGTATTCAAGGATTTTGTGCTCACCACGCCAAGCCGCAAAAAGGGCTTTCTGAAGACCCCTGGCTTCAGCCGCATTGACCAGCATCAACGTGGCTGCCCGGCGCCCGGCTTGGGCCTCCCCTGCATTGCGAAAGCGCGAACGCAGGCGGATGAATTTGATAGGGTAAAGCGCGATCACCAGCAAAGCCGCGAACCCAAAACCGAAAACCAGAAGACCGAGCGCTAGAATTGGTAACCCTGCGCCCCAAAGTGCTGCGCGCAAAGCCTCCTTCACGTTGTACCCAGACTTTCCGTGTTTCAGTGCACCCAAAGTCCAAGCATAACCCGAGCGGACGGCCCGTTTCCAATAGCCTGAAAATGTCGTGATCGCTGCGTCATGCAGGGTCATGTCATGGCCAAGGCGCATCACCTTATGCCCGGCTTGCCTGAGACGGAAGCAAAGCTCCGGCTCCTCACCGCAGACGAAATTGGGGTCGAAGCCTTCTGCCGCCTCGAATGCCGAACGCCGATAGAGTGCGTCGCCGCCAACGGCATTGGCCTCCCCCACTGGCGTATCCCATTCGCTGTCGCACATGCGGTTGTACCAGCTTGCTTCGGGGAAGCGCTCTCGCCTTCGACCTGCGACGGCCGCAAAGTTTGGGTTGCCCTGCAGGAATTCAGTCGCGGCGCGCAACCATCCCGCTTCCACCATGGTGTCGCCGTCGAAAAAGTGCACGGCATCAAGATCCGGATAGAGATGAATGAGCTTTTCAAAACCCTCCTTGCGGGCACGACCAGCACTGAAGGGAATGCGCATATCAAGCTCAACCACGGCATCGGTCAGCTGAGCCGCCTTCTCCGCCGAACCATCGGTTGATCCGCTATCGACATAAACCACCGGCACGTTCGAGGGCATGGAGCGAAGGCAAGCCATGAGGCGTTCACCTTCATTGCGTCCGATAGCCACGATCCCCAGGCGCAGCGGCAGGTTTTCAGGCTCTGCGCGGAGCTGCTCGTCACCCGTATCGGATTGGCCCACCACCTGCTCCATCTCCCCATATCCTCCGTAAGCGTTACTTCAGATACCGCACGTTGATGACTTCCTTACGCTCATCGATCCGTTTGCTGATGGCTTGAAGCGAGAAGGTCCTGGCAAGGGCCTCACCCGCCACGACACCTGGACCATAACGGCGGAGCTTGAACTGCATGGAAGCCAGTTTGCGCCGGAACCACAGTTCTTTGAGGCGCCGCGGCGAGGGTGCGCTCTGGGGTTCGAGATCATAGACATCGGTAAGACCCGCGCTGGCCACTTTAGCATTGATCTCAGCGATCTCGCGGTCACTGAGTTGCCGCCGAAACCCCTCGCGGGCCCGTGGTTTGGGAGCGGAATACGTGCTGCTTTCCGGCGGCGTCAAAACGCTCTCTTCGAAAGGCAAGCCGGCCTTTTCAAGAACAGCAGAAAGAACCGCATGCGGATCATTGATAAGGTCCTCATAGCGGATTTCAATACGCCGGGCCTGGTCGATCAAAGGAAGCGCCGCGCGCCAATCCCGCTCAGCCTCCATCCACACATCGACACCGTAATACGCCACGCCGCCCCACCCCATGGCAACAGCGGAAAGCGCCACATCACGAGGATCACGGACGAGATGCACAAAGAAAGCATTCGGAAACATACGTGCCACGCGGTCCACATGGCGGTGCACGGTGAAAAGAAGACGGGTGCCTTCAGGGGCATCGTGCTGGTGCAGAAGATCCGCCAGAACCTCCTCATAGGTCGCACCTTGTGGTTTTCGAAAGCCTAAGAAACGTGCCGACCGTCGCACAGCGACTTTCTCGCAGAAAGCCTCCACGATGTTGGGATCGGTGGAGGTTTCCGGTGCGCCGTCGAAAAGAAAATCGCTTTCGCCATGGCCTGAAACCTGGCTGTGCTGACCGATCAAAAGTCGGGTCAGTGTCGTTCCTGCACGGAGAGATCCGCAAAGAACGATGGGCCTGATCGATTTGAGGTCCAAGAAAGCCTCCAAAACGGGCGAACGCGACACCAGTGCCTTCTGGTTATCCCGCGATTGGTCAAGGAAAAGCTACCCGCATACGCTGGATTTGGCCAAATCATGCGCGGCGGCGAAGAGCAATCCCCTCACCGCCGCAAAGTTGTGTTCACTCGGCTGCCGCCGTGTCGCCACTGAACGCTTGTTCAGGTGCGGGAAGCGCTGCGGCCTGACGCACCTCACGCTCCTCGATCAGTTTCTGATCGCGTTTGTCCGCCTCGATCTGGTGCTTGGTCATTTGACCGCCGGTGCCCGCAGGGATGAGACGGCCAACAATGACGTTCTCTTTGAGACCTTCCAGGGTATCGACCTTACCCTGGGTCGCAGCCTCGGTCAGCACGCGAGTCGTCTCCTGGAACGAGGCCGCCGAGATGAAGCTTCGGGTCTGAAGCGAAGCTTTGGTGATACCAAGCAGCACAGGATCACCGACCGCGAGTTTCGATCCGTTCTCCGCAAGCTGCGCGTTGACCTCGTCATACTCGACCTTGTCGACTTGCTCGTCCTTCAGGAACGGGCTGTCGCCAGGATCTTTGATCTCGACCTTTTGCAGCATCTGGCGAACGATCACCTCAATGTGCTTGTCGTTGATCGGCACACCTTGGAGGCGGTAAACCTCCTGGATCTCATTGATGAGATAATCAGCAAGCGCCTCGATGCCCAAGACATCGAGAATATCGTGCGGTGCCGGGTTGCCATCGAGGATGTACTCACCCTTGGCGATGAAGTCGCCCTCTTGCACGGCCAAGTGCTTACCCTTGGGAACAAGATATTCCACCGGCTCCAGACTGTCATCGCTCGGAACGATCGAAAGGCGACGTTTGTTTTTGTAGTCGCGACCAAACTCCACCCGGCCATCGATCTCTGCGATGATAGCGTGATCCTTGGGACGGCGCGCTTCGAACAGTTCGGCCACCCGCGGCAGACCGCCGGTGATGTCCTTGGTCTTCGCGCCCTCCGTGGGGATCCTTGCGAGCACGTCGCCTGGGCCAACGGTGGCTCCATCTTCCACGGATAGGATCGCCTCCACCGGCAGGAGCACCCGGGCCTCTTGACCGCTTTCAAGCTTCACCGGCTCGCCCTCGTCATCGACGATAAGCATCGCAGGACGCAGATCCGAACCGCGCGGGTTTGAACGCCAATCGGTGACCACGCGGCTGGCAAGACCCGTCTCTTCATCAGCGACCATCTGGACACTGACGGTTTCCACGAGGTCCTCGTGTTTCACCTTACCCGCGGCCTCACTCATGATCGGCAGGGTGTAAGGATCCCAGTCTGCCAGGCGCTGTCCGCGCTCGACCTTATCGCCATGCTCCACCCGCAGCTTTGTGCCGTAGGTGACCTTGAAGGAGGCAAGATCCTCGCCTTCTTTGCCGACGATTTTGATGAGCGTGTTGCGGCCCATCACCACCGTGTCGCCAGCTGAG
>JBCCTG010000083.1:0-7285 GCA_039198735.1 Pseudomonadota bacterium
GGCCGTTTCGCCCTCAAAATAACCCTTTTGGTGCATACGCCGCCATAGGCCGCGCACATGGGTCTCGTCTTGCCAGAAATTGTAAGCATAACCGCCGCGTAACGAGACATCCGGCACCCGCTCATCGGAATTCAGGATGGCGAGGGCTTCCTCGCGCATGGGCTCAAAAAGCGGCAAGGCCTCGATGGCGCCAAGACTGCGCGCATTTTCGGCACGGACCCAATCAAGGGCCCGTTCGCCTTCCACCTCTTCAAGCCACAGATACGGATCATCGGACATCGGCGCGCCCTCCTCTTCTTGCGCGGAGGCTCCAGCACAAAGGGCAAGCCCAAACAGGACGGCTGCGCTTTTGATCAGATGATGCATGGACTAGCTCTCCTTACGGAAGACCACGCTTTCCAGATTTCGCTGCACATCGCGAGCATTGTATGCGGCGATGGTGCTTTGCGGCTTAGGACCACGGCCCAGAACGATATAGGCGATCGCTCTGTATTCGCGGCTTTCCGTCACGCGGGTGTCATTGAAACCCACTGGGCCCCAAGGGTAGCCATAGCCATAGTAGGGAAACGGACGGCCGAAGCCATAAAACCCGTAATATCCGAAGTTTGGACCAAGATCGGTGACCCGGACTTCGCGTTCCGTTTCCGTATCATCCGACACAACGATGAAGTGGTCATAACCACTTTCAAGGGTCACCTGGGCGGCGCGAAGAAGAAGCGCAGTTTCAACCTGCTCACGAGAGGTTAGGGAGTTTCCTGAGAAAGACACACGATAGCGGTTTTCCTCGATTTTCTGGTCGGCAAAGCCGAAACCTCGGTTGTCGATGGGTTCAAAAGGCGTTGGGGAGGCGCAAGCTGCCACCACCGCAACGGCAAAAAGAGAAATGAGACTACGCATGCTGGTTCCTTCGCAAAATGACCGTTTTTGGATGCTGAAATAACTAACTGTTCATCACAAGACCACTTCGACACGCCTTTGTCTCTAGCCTTGAGCCTTTGATCTATGGACGCTTCCGAGCCCTTGCTAACATCCTCTCCCAAAAATCACCCGCCGGTAGCCTATGGCCGTGTAGGTGTTCTTCTGATCAATTTAGGAACGCCTGAGGCGCTGACAAATTCGGCGGTGCGCACCTATCTGGCAGAATTTCTGAGCGACCGCCGGGTGGTGGATTACCCCGCGGCCCTGTGGCAGCCGATTTTGCGGGGCATCATCTTGAACACCCGGCCCTCCAAAACCTGTGCGGCCTATGCCAAAATTTGGGATCAGGAAACCGATGAGAGCCCCTTGCGGCGCTACACGCGGGAACAATCCGCAGGCGTTGCAAACCGGCTCCCCGACGATATCCATGTGGATTGGGCCATGCGCTACGGAACACCGTCCGTCGCCAGCCGATTGGATGCCATGAAAGAGTTGGGCTGTGACCGTATTCTTCTGGTGCCGCTCTACCCTCAGTATTCAGCGACCACCACGGGCACGGCTTGTGATGCCGCCTATCGCTGGGCCTTGCAGCAGCCTTGGCAACCCGCTTTGCGCACGGTGCCAGCCTTTCACGACGACGAAGCCACCATTGAGGCCCTCGCCAATCTCTGCCGCGAGAACGTGCACGAAGACACCGAGCGCGTGATCATTTCCTTCCACGGACTCCCCCAGCGCTATTTTGAAAATGGTGATCCCTACCATTGCCACTGTCAGAAAACGGCGCGGCTCATGCGCGAGGCCCTTGGTTGGGACACGGACTTTGCACCGACGGCGTTTCAATCGAAGTTCGGACCGGAGAAATGGTTGGAGCCGTCGACGGAAAGCCTGGTCATCAAAGCGGCTGAAGACGGTTTGAAAAAGATCGCCGTGGTCACACCAGGCTTTGTCTCCGATTGCATCGAGACCTTGGAAGAGGTCGGCATCGGTCTTGCCGAGACCTTCGAAGAGCACGGCGGCGAGACGCTCACGGCCATTCCTTGTCTCAACGCGCGCGCTGATTTCCTCGACGCTTTATCGGCTATCATCAAGCGGGAACTGGCCGGTTGGGTTTCCTTCCCATGATGCGGTTTTACTCCGCCCAGGATTTCAACCTCGATCTGCCTGAAGGCCACCGGTTTCCTGGCCACAAATACGAGAAGCTCCACCGAAAACTCCTCACCGATGGCACACTTCGGGATGAGCAGCTCGTATTGTCTCCCTGTGCTGAGGATAGCGATATCCTCAGTGTCCACACGGGTGATTACCTGAGAAGCCTCGAAGACGGAACGATTGATCCCAAAGCCATGCGGCGCATTGGCTTTCCTTGGTCACCGCAAATTCCTAAACGCGGTAGGCGAACCGTGGGCGGGGCGCTGGCCGCTGCACGGGAAGCCCTCCGTACAGGTCTTTCTGGACAATTGGCGGGCGGCACCCACCATGCCCACGCCGACTTTGGTTCAGGGTTTTGCATTTTCAACGACCAAGCCGTTGTTGCAACAGTGCTTTTGGAAGAGCGGGCCGTGGACCGTGTTGCCATCATCGATCTCGACGTACACCAGGGGGACGGCAGCGCCGCAATCCTGCAAAAGCGTCCCGACGTCTTTATTCTCGATGTCTTCGGTGCCAAGAACTTCCCCTTTCGGAAAGTCCCCTCAGACCTTGATGTTCCCCTTACAGATCATACCGAAGACGCCCTCTTCCTGGGCGCCATTGCGGAGCGCCTGCCCGAGGTTTGGCAATTTGCGCCCGACCTTGTTCTCTACCAGGCAGGTGTCGATCCCCTTGTGCACGATAAACTTGGACGGCTCGACATCAGTTTCGATGGCCTGAAAGCCCGTGATCGTCTGGTGCTGGAGGGTTGCCGAAAGCGCGGCATTCCCTGCTCCATGGCGATTGGCGGCGGTTATTCCGATCCGATCGAACCCACGGTGATCGCTTACGCAGGAACCTATGAAGTGGCCAAAGACGTCTACGGATTTTAGATCAGTTGAGCGGTTCGAGACGCGTTAGCCCTAAACTTAAAGCTGG
The DNA here is from genome assembly GCA_039198735.1 of Pseudomonadota bacterium. GTDB lineage: Bacteria > Pseudomonadota > Alphaproteobacteria > Caulobacterales > Parvularculaceae > Parvularcula. Next base: position 2,986 of record JBCCTG010000083.1, read on the forward strand.
CTCGCTAAAACCATCCGCTCACTTCCTATCGAAACAAGAAGCAACAGCCTCGCCAAAATCTGCGATCTGCTCATCGGTGATTTCCCAGGATGTGACAAATCGGCGGGCTTCACCTTGATAGTCATCGCCGGGCTGTACCCAATCATAAAATTGCGCACCCGCTTCCCGTAACGCTTCAGCAGATTGATGGGGCATACGGACAAAAAGCTCATTGATGTGAGGTTCAAGCAGCACTGAACAACCATCCACCCCAGCAAAAAGATCGGCGAGTTCCCGCACTTTGGCTGCCGAAGATTGAGCCAGCTTGAGCCAAAGATCATCAGCGAAATAGGCCCCCCACTGGGCGGAGAAAAAACGCTGTTTGGATGTTCCGAGCCCGGCCCTCTTGCAGCGCGCCATCAATTCAGCCTCGCGCGAGCGATCAAAAACGATGACCGCTTCGGCGGCAAGACAACCATTCTTTGTTCCGCCAAGACAGAGGATATCGACACCCGCTTTCCACGTAAGATCCGCGGGCGAAGCACCCGTCGCGTGAAGAGCCCCCGCGAACCGCGCGCCATCCATATGCACGCCGAGACCAAAACGTTTGGCACAATCTGTCAGTGCACCAATTTCACCATGGGTGTAAACCGTTCCCCATTCGGTTGCCTGGGTCAAACTCAAAGCCGATGCGCGGACCCGATGTTCCATAGGCGGATCATACGGGGCCAAAGCGTCTTGAAGCGTGTCGGTGGTCAGTTTACCGAACGCGCCTTTTGCCGGGATGAGTTTGGCGCCACCTGTATAAAATTCAGGCGCGCCACACTCATCGATCATCACATGGGCGCTTTCATGGCAGAAAATCGCACCGTAAGGCGGCGTGAGAAGAGAAAGCGCAACACCGTTTGCTGCCGAACCAGTCGGCACGAAAGCCACGCTCACCTCATGCTCGAAGACATCTTCAAAGAGCTTACGCGTTTTTTCTGTAAGCTGATCGTTACCGTAAGCAGGAGCAAATCCGCCTTGTGCGGAAAGAATGGCATCCATGATCTTCGGATGCACACTGCCCCAATTGTCGGAGGTGAAAAGCATAGGTTTAGACCGCCGCCCCCATCAAACGTCGGCATAAATCGTCAAGTTGATCAAGGCTTTGATAAGACAAAGTGACGGTGCCTGCTCCGCCGGATCCCGCCCGCGTCACATCCACATCGATGCCCAGCGCCTCGCGGAGATCCTGTTCCAACGCTCTTGTATCGGCATCCTTGCTGGCTCTGCCGACGGCTTTAGCCACCTTCGAAACACCGCCACCTGACTTTGATGGTTTGCTGACAAGTTTTTCGGTTTCGCGGACGGATAGATCTTTCTCAAGAACTTCCTGGGCCAGACGAAAAGGGTTGTCTGAACCAAGCAGCGCACGCGCGTGACCCATGGACAACTCACCGGCCACCACCATACCGCGCACCTCGTCAGGAAGCCCCGTCAACCGCAGCATATTCGCCACATGGCTTCGGCTCTTGCCCACGGCCTCAGCAATCTCCGCGGGTTTTCGCCCATGGGACTCGCGAAGCTTTTGATAAGCGTCGGCTTCTTCAATGGGGTTGAGATCGACCCGCTGCACGTTTTCGATAAGGGCGATTTCAGCACTGACGCCTGGCTCGACATTTTTAATCAGTGCAGGGATCTTATGAAGACCCGCCCGCTGTGCCGCGCGCCACCGCCGCTCGCCGGCAATGATCGTGTACCCCGTATCATTGGCCGGGCGTAGGAGGATTGGCTGCAAAACACCGCGCGTGCGGATGGATGACGCTAAGGCTTCAAGCTCCTCCTCGTCAAAATCCTTACGCGGCTGATCCCGGTCCGCGGTAATTTCTGCAATGTTGATATCAGCCACACCAGATGGCGCAGGCGCCGCAGGAATGTCGCCAAGAATTGCATCGAGGCCTCGGCCAAGTCCTTTTTTCGCCATCGGTTACGCCGCCCTCTCCCGTCCAATCACTTCACTGGCCAGGCGCACATAAGCCTGGCTGCCTGCACATTTGAGGTCATAAAGAAGCGCCGGCTTGCCATGGGACGGGGCCTCAGAGACACGAACATTGCGAGGAATGGCGGTGCGGTAAACCTTCGCCCCAAGGTGTGACCGAACATCGGCTTCAACGTCCGCACTCAGATTGTTACGCTTGTCATACATCGTTAGCACCACACCTTGCAGCTCGAGCGTTGGGTTAAGACGTGCACGGACTGTTTCAATCGTGCGCATGATTTGCGAAAGCCCTTCAAGCGCAAAAAACTCGCATTGAAGCGGGATAAAAACCTCATCCGCCGCCGTCATCGCGCCGACCGTCAAAAGACCAAGCGACGGAGGGCAATCGATCAGGACATAAGTAAGGTCAGGCTCGTCGTAAGCCAGTTTCTCAATGGCATCTTTCAAACGGTAATGTCGGTGCTTATCTTCTAAAAGCTCAATTTCTGCCCCAGCGAGCGCCATACCGGCAGGTGCCACGGACAATCGCGGCACAGCGGTGGGCTTGATGATCGCAGAAAGTGTGAGATCCCCCACCAAGACATCATAAGTGGTGCCGGTTCGATCAGCTGAACCAAGACCCAACCCCGTCGATGCATTGCCCTGAGGATCGAGATCGAGAATGACCACACGCTCGCCAACGGCAGCCAGCGCCGTTGCGAGGTTGATCGCCGTGGTCGTTTTCCCGACGCCGCCTTTTTGATTGGCAATCGCGAGAACCCGCGACTTGGTCATACCTTTTTCTCCGGCGCACGCAGCACGAAGATCGTTGCATCGGGATCTGTCGTGCTTGGGTGATCGTGAACCTCTAAATTCCACTTTTCTTGAGCTTGGTCCAGCTCTTCTTGTGCACGGCGACCCTTCGGGAAGATCATCACTCCGCCAGGACGAAGCCGCGGGACAGCCAAATCGACAAGACCTGAAAGGGCTGTCACGGCGCGCGCGGTGATGACATCATAGGTTTTCTGCGGGGGCAGGGCCTCCACACGGCGGGCTTCGACCGTCGTGTTGGTCAATTCAGAAGCCTTGAGTGCCGAAATTAAGAAGCTCGCCTTTTTTTGCACAGAGTCGCAAAGCGTCAGCTTCAATTGCGGCAAACGGCTTTCAGCAAGGACCGAAAACACCAGTCCTGGAAAACCGGCACCAGAACCCATATCAAGAAGTGCTGCACTTTTTGGCGGAATGAGCGAAAAGAGCTGCGCGCTGTCGCCGTAATGCCGAACCCACCGTTGGTCCAAGGTCGAACGCGCCACAAGATTGGTGTGGGTAGCAGTCGCCATGAAGATATCATCAACAGCCTGAAACGCGGCACGCTCTCGCACAGACGCCTCAATATGTGCAAAGAATCCGTCTCGTGTTTCAGGCCACACGGTCGAAATTTCTCACGTGAACGAGAACAAGAGACAGAGCAGCTGGGGTAACGCCTTCAACACGCGATGCCTGACCGAGTGTGGTAGGACGGGCAGCACTTAATTTTTCGGCGACCTCATTCGATAGACCTTTAAGCCCTCTGAAATCGAAATCATCTGGAATATGAAGGCCTTCCTCGCGGCGGAAAGCAATCATATCAGCCTTTTGCCGATCCAAATAACCAGCATAGGTGGCATCAGCCTCCAGCTTAGCGCGAGAGTCGTCAGAAAGATTTTGCAAAGGGGCGAAATGCTGAGCCAGTTGATCGAAAGTCACATCGGGCAGAGCGAGAAGATCGAGCGCTGAACGCCGTCGACCATCCTGTTTAACGGTGATGCCCAAGGCTGCTGCTTCATTAGGCGTTGTTTCTGGTTTACCCGCCCAAGACCTGAGGGCAGTCCATGCCTTGTGTTTCACGTGAAACGCTTCTGCACGTTTCTCATGAACGATTCCCGCTTCCAGACCCTTAGGTGTCAAGCGGTCATCGGCATTATCCGCCCGGAGCGTCAGGCGATATTCTGCCCGCGAGGTGAACATACGATAGGGCTCTGAGACACCTTTTGTGACGAGATCGTCAATCAAAACGCCAATATAGCCTTCACTGCGGTCAATGGCGAAGCTTTCATCGCTGCGCGCTGCATTGACGCCAGCCATGAGGCCTTGAGCAGCGGCTTCTTCATACCCCGTCGTGCCATTGATTTGCCCAGCTAGAAAAAGGCCAGGAAGCACCCGCAGCTCCAGTGATTGTTGCAAAGCACGTGGATCGACATAATCATACTCAATAGCGTAGCCATATTGAAGAATTTTGGTCTCTTCGAGGCCAGGGATCGAGTGAACGATACTGTCTTGCACATCCTTGGGCAAAGATGTCGAAATCCCGTTGGGATAAAC
>JBCCTG010000084.1:0-7087 GCA_039198735.1 Pseudomonadota bacterium
GTCGAGAAAATCCCGGTCGTGGCTGACCAGAACCAACGTGCCCTGATAATTTGAAAGCGCCTCTTGCAGAACGTCGAGGGTTTCAAGGTCGAGATCATTGGTCGGCTCGTCGAGGACCAAGAGGTTCGATGATTTCGCCATGGCGATCGCCAGCGCTAGGCGTCCACGCTCACCCCCGGACAGTGCGCCGATCGGTTGGCGCGCTTGTTCTGGCGAAAAGAGGAAGTCTTTCAGATAGCTAAGCGCATGACGAGGCTGTCCGCCAATGGTCACCTGATCACCCCGGCCTTCGGTCAGTGCGTCCATCAGGCGGGTGGAATCTTTCAGTCCAGCACGCTCTTGGTCGAGGGCGATAATCTCCAATTTCGTTCCGTGAACGACGCTTCCTTGCTGCAGGTCTTTGAGGCCAAGGAGAAGATGGAGGAGGGTGGTCTTGCCCGCGCCATTGGGTCCGACAATCCCCAAACGGTCGCCGCGATTGATTTTGAGGTCGAGCCCCTCAACGATCTTGCGGTCGTCATAGGCAAAGCTCAGCTCATTCGCGTCGATCACTTTCTTACCTGAAGCACTCGCCTCGGCGGCGGCAAGCTCAACGGAGCCTTGAGGGCCACGGCGCTCCGCACGCTGACGGCGGAGGTCGCCAAGCTCTGCCATCCGGCGCACATTGCGTTTGCGGCGCGCCGTCACACCGTAGCGGACCCAGTGCTCCTCACGGACGATCTTGCGGTCGAGCTTATGGGCCGCAAGCTCTTCTTCCTCAAAAATCTTGTCCCGCCAGGCTTCGAAACCAGAAAATCCATCCTCCAGGTGCCGGGTTTCCCCGCGTTCCAGCCACACGGTCTCGCAGGTGAGGTTCTGCAGAAATCGCCGGTCATGGCTAATGACGACAATAGCGCTCCGCATACGCCCTAGCTCGGCTTCGAGCCAAAGGATCGTATCGAGATCAAGGTGGTTGGTCGGCTCATCGAGGAGCAGCACTTCAGGACGAGCAGCAAGGGCTCGTGCAATCGCCACCCGTCGCTTCTCCCCGCCCGAAAGGGGGCTAGGCGATGCTTTTGGGTCCACATCCAACGCTGCCAGAAGACGTCCAACCTCACCGGGGTCATCGGTGGGCGCCAGGCCATCGAGCACCACGTCCTGGGCTGTTGTAAAGGCGCTGAAATCAGGGTCTTGCTCCAGATAACGGAAGGTCGTCCCTGAACGGACGGTGCGTTCCCCTGCGTCCGCTTCGACAAGACCAGCAGCAATTTTCAGGAAGGTTGATTTGCCGGAGCCATTGCGCCCGACAAGCGCAATGCGTGCATTCTCACGCACAATCAGCTCGGCAGACGTCAAAAGAGGCGTCCCGCCAAATGTCAGCTTGATGTCTTTAAGGCTCAAAAGAGGAGGTGGCATCGAAGTGGGCTAAAGGCCAATGGCACATTTGTGAAGCGCAACAAATATCATATCTTTTTGATGCGATTGTGCCTACGAAAGCGTCGTGCGTATCGTATTGATCATTCTCCTCGCTTTCGCTTGTCTACCTGCCGCGTCCGCTCAAAACGCAGCGGGCGTTTTTGGGCCTGTCGTCGACGAAAACACCCGTCAGCTTGAGTTTCGTTGGAGCATTGCCGAACCCGACGATGGTCTGACCCCTTGGGTGCAACGCGCCCACTGGGAGCAGGGGCTGTCCGATCGCCTCTCCTACCGGCTGGGTGTGCAATGGCGGGATCGCTCTTCCTCATCGGATGTCGAACTCGATTTCGTGCGCGGGATGCTGTTTTTCGAGGCTGGACAACCCACGGAGAATTGGACGACCGGCTTTCGCTTCGATGCACGGGCGCGCAATGGCTCGCGGCCTGATGAACTGGCTTTGAGCTGGACCAATCAGTATGCCCTCGGACCAAGCACTTTTGCACGGTTCAATGTCATGAGCTTTTTTCAAATCGGTGATTCAGCTCCCGATAATCCCATCATCGAAACGCGCTCAACCGTGGTCAAACGCTTGAGGGAAGGCCGCTCGGTTGCCTTGGAGCTTTACAACGTCTACGGAGAGTTTGGCCAATTTGGTGGTTGGTCGGATCAACGCCATGAGCTGGCGCCGGTTTATTCCACACCGATTTTCAACGGCTATTATCTCTGGTCCAGCATTGCAGTTGGCCTATCAGAGCCAGTCCCCGATTACACACTGCGTTTTCGGGTCGGAAAGCGCTTCTAAATCAAAGCCTAATCAAAAAGACTGGAGACGCTCTCTTCATTGGCGATGCGGCGGATGGCTTCGGCCAAGAGGCGGTCGACACCCACCACTTCAATCTTCTTTGCCCCGGCCCGGCGGCCGTCATCGGCGATGGAGTCGGTGATGATCAGCTTGGAGAGGTGTTCGGAGTTTTCAATCCGCTCCACCGCTTGGCCTGAAAGAACGCCGTGGCTGACATAAGCATCAACGGAGGTTGCGCCTTTCTCCATGAGGGCGCGGGCGGCGTTGACCAGGGTGCCGCCGGAGTCGGCGATATCATCGAAGAGAATGCAGTGCTGGCCGGAGACATCACCGATGATGTTCATGACTTCCGATTCGCCAGCGCGCTCCCGCCGTTTATCGACGATGGCGAGGGGCAGGTCACCGAGGCGCTTTGAGAGTGCGCGGGCCCGCACCACGCCGCCGACATCGGGGCTGACGATGGAAACATTGGAGAGATCATCCCTCCGTACCCGGCGGATATGCTCCTCCATCACGGTGACGGCATAGAGATTGTCCGTCGGGATATCGAAAAAGCCTTGGATCTGACCGGCGTGAAGATCCATCGTCAGCACGCGGTCAGCGCCTGCCGTGGTGATGATGTTGGCGGCAAGCTTGGCGGTGATCGGTGTGCGGGGGCCAGCTTTCCTGTCCTGGCGGGCATAACCGAAATAAGGGATGACGGCGGTGATGCGACTGGCCGAGGCCCGCGCCAGGGCGTCGATCACGATGAGCAGTTCCATCATATGATCATTGGCGGGGTTCGAGGTTGATTGGATCACGAAGACGTCCTCGCCACGGACGTTTTCTTTGATCTCCACGTGAACTTCACTGTCGGAAAACCGTTGAATGATCGCTTGGGCGACGGGTGTATCGAGGCGCTTCGAAATGGCCTCGGCGAGAGCCATGTTGGAGTTACCGGCGAGCAGCTTCATGGGCGAGGTTTCTCCTGGAGATGCGCGGCGTTTGTGACGTTGCTATGTCAAGAGTCAAGCAGGGCCTACGCACTCGCCCTATGCGGGTGTCACGATAACGGAAAGGTTGCGTCCGAAGCGTTGGAAACCTTGCCGGTTGGCATCGCGATAAGAGAAATACCGATCGTTCTGAGTGAGCGTATCGCCACCGACATCGCTGATATGGTGCGCTGCGAGACCGGCGTCTTTGAGGCGGTCGATGACGAAGCTTGTGTGGTCGTAAAGGCTTTGCCCTGACCCGATATCGGTAAAGTGACAGGCTGCATCGGGGTGCTTCGCCGTGACGGCTGTGATGAGGTCCTCGCGGACTTCAAAGCTTTCCCTTCTGAGGCAGGGGCCGATGGCAGCCTTGATCCGCTTGCGTGCGGCACCATGCGCCGCCATGAGGCGCACTGCGCTCTCGATCACCCCGGCCAAGCTGCCGCGCCACCCAGCATGAAGAGCGGCAACGAGACCATCCGCCTCCAGAAGGATCGGTGTGCAGTCCGCAGCAAGCGCCCCCAGGGCCAAACCCGGAACATCTGTCACCAGAGCATCAGCTTCGGGACGGTTCTCGAAGGTGAAAGGTTCGGATACAAAGACAGCGATGTCGGAATGGATTTGCTTGGCTGTCAAAATATCCGCAGCGCCCAAAGCGGCGCTGACACGGCGGCGATTTTCCTGGACAGCGTCATGATCATCACCCGAAGCGAAGCTGCCATTGAGGGAAGCCAGCGTCCCTTGGGAGACACCGCCTTGCCTACCGAAAAACCCGTGGGGTGCGGAGAGAAGCTCTGAACACGCGAACGGAGGAGGCGTCACAGCCATTTACGTGAAGCCTGGCGGCGCTTGGGTGCCCGGCGTTGAGATGGCGATGACTTTGAAAAGATCGCCCATGCCCGTGCGGTCGATGAGGCGCAGGGCGCCGGTGCGGAAGAGGTGGCGACGTTCCTTGTCCATGATTTCTTGTTCGATGCGCTCCAGCCGCGGCAGGAGTCCTAAGCGCTGAAGAAAGTCCGCTTGGCGAACAGGGCCATCGACGCGCACCTCTTCGGCGCGTCCCTTTCGGCTGAGGGCGGCAAAGTCCACATGGGCGGTCACATCAGCAAGGCCAGGGCTTTTAAGGACCGGCCAGGGTTTGTGGTTGCGCATGGCTTGCAACGTATCGCCAAAGCCTGAACGGCCATGGCCATAATCGATGATCAGGGCCCGGCCTTTATGCTCGCGCACCCGCGCAGCAATCTCGGCGATCACATCGGCGCCCGCATCGCAGGTTTCAAAGATATCCTCGTTCTTGGCGCCCGGTGGTTGGCCTTGAAAGTCCGGATGCTGCTCTTCGGAAAGAACGAAAGACAGCTTAGGGTTCTCCTGACCCGAAAGCCCCACCAACCGCTCCCGCCAGGGGGTGTTCTGGCTCTCCCCGGTGCGCACGAATTGGCGGATAGGGAGGCAGTCGAAAAACTCATTGCCCACGAGCAAAAGTGGGCCGGGCGGCACATCTTCAAGCTTATCGGCCCAGGTGATGCGCACGCCTTTCTCGGCCAGGAGACGCTTTTGCTGATAGCGCATGCGGCCCGACGCTTCGATCATATAGACATGCACAGCGTCTAAAAACCGTGGGCGGAGTTTGGCTGTCCGCAAGATATCCGACATCAGCGTGCCGCGACCGGGGCCAAGCTCAACGAGGTTGAACTGCGACGGCCCGCCCATCTCTTCCCAGGCGTGGACCAGCCACCCGCCGATCAACTCACCGAAAATCTGGCTGATCTCAGGCGAGGTGGTGAAGTCTCCCGCCTGACCCAGGGCGTGTTGGGTCGAATAATAGCCGTGCTGGGGGTGGATGAGGGCATCGGTCATGAAATCGCCGACACGGATCGGTCCGTGGTCGCCGATCAGGTCGATGAGCCGTTCCTCCAGACCCGTTTTGTCGTCGCCGCTCTCTTCGCTCACGAAGCGCTCCGCACACGTCCCCCAAAAGCAGGGTGCACGCGGTAGACAAGATAAAGACCGGCAAGAACCATAGGCAGCGACAAAAGCATGCCTCGGGTCAAAAAGCCAAGGGTGGCTGCGTAGCTGTCAGGCTCGCGGAAGAATTCGACAAAGAACCGCGCTGCGCCGTAGCCTGCAAGGAAGAGCCCCGTCGCCGCCCCGCGAAAACGGAGAATCCGAAAACGTGTGATGGCCATCCGCATGATGATGAACAGGACGAGACCTTCAAGGGCCGCTTCGTAAAGCTGGCTCGGATGGCGTGCCACCTCATCACCGGAATAGAACCACCGGCCAGTCTCAGGGTTCCAGTAGTCGGGGAACCGCATACCGATCCAGGCGTCGGTCGCGCGGCCATAAAGCTCGGCGTTGATAAAGTTCGCAAGGCGACCAAAGAAAAGCCCGATGGGTGCCGCGGTCGCGAGCAGATCGCCAATTCTTAAAGCATCGGTGTTGCGCTTTCTGGCGAAGAGATAGGTGACAAGCCCCACCCCGATGAGCCCGCCATGGAAGGACATACCGCCCTCCCAAACCGCCAGAGCCGGGGGGATCGGGATGCTGCCAAGAAGCCTTGGCCAGGCGCCAAGAGGCTGAACGAGCAATTCGGGCCGATAGAAAACGATGAAACCAAGCCGTCCGCCCAAGATCACCCCCAGGATGATCCACGAGACAAAATCGTCAAGCTGGCCTTTATCGAGCGGCGCTTCTTCAGGATTGCGGATCGATCCCCGGCCATTCCAGAGCTCCGGCCGCTCGATCAGCCGCGCCAGGTAGAACCAACCAAGGGTGATGCCTGCAAGATACGCCAGGGCATACCAACGGATCGGGAGTGGCCCAAGGGTGATAAGAACGGGGTCAATCTCTGGGAACGCCATGGACGGCGCTTTAAGGTGTTTGTTGTCTCAACAACAGAGGCTTTGTGCCATCGTCCTGTGCGGTCTTTGTCCCTTGACCAGCCTGTGATGATCCCCACAACAAACTGATCTCGTGTTTTCAAAGGAGTGCTCCGATCATGCAGACAAAATCGCCTATTTTTGATGGTGTTGCGAAGCTGATCGCCGAAGCCGCCGGGACGGCTGATGGTGTCCGGCGGGAGGCGGAAAGCGCTCTTCACAGCCAGCTTCAGCGGTTTTTGGCCGAACAGGATCTCGTCAGCCGTGAAGAATTCGAGATTGTCCAGGACATGGCCGCAAAGCTGCGGACGGAAGTTGATGACCTCAAACAGGAGATCGCAGCCCTGAAAGAGGGCGCCTGAAAGCTGGCCAATTGCTTAGCAAACTCTTGGTGATCAAGTAAGCATGCTCATGTTAGGGCTCGCACGCGCAACAGGGATGCCGGTGGCCTTGATCCAACAACGTTTTTTCCCCGCTTTGCTTCTCGCTATCCTGAGCGGATGGTCGGCAGCGACGGCTGAAACCCTCAGCCGTGAGGAAGCTGCCCGTTTTCTCATTCAGGCCAGTTTCGGCCCGACACCTGAAGCCATCGACGAGGTCCAAGCCCTTGGCACCACGGGGTGGCTTGAGGATCAGATGGCGCGTCCTGACCTGCCGCTGATACCGCTTTTGCGCACCAGCCGGGAAAATGGTGGCTCTAAGGATCGCGCGCGTTACAGCGATTATTTCTGGAGCACGGCGCTGCACGGCGAGGATCAATTGCGCACGCGGATGGCTTTTGCCCTTTCGGAAATCGTCGTGGTCTCGATCCAAGATCCCGAAGTGCGGACCTCCGGCCCGGCGTTCCCCGAATATATTGATCTTTTGGAGCGCCACGCCTTCGGCAATTACTGCCAACTGATCCGTGATGTGAGTTTCTCGCCGGCCATGGCGTTCTATCTGACGTTTTATCAGAACCAGCGCTCGGATAGTGGAACGGGGGTGGTGCCTGACGAGAACTATGCCCGTGAGGTGATGCAGCTTTTCACCATCGGTTTGGA
>JBCCTG010000085.1:0-7056 GCA_039198735.1 Pseudomonadota bacterium
ATATGGGCATGCTCGCCACCATCATGAACGCCCTTGCTGTCCAGAACTCCCTTGAAGGCATCGACGTTGATACCCGCGTGCTTTCGGCCATCGAGATGCAGTCCGTATGCGAGCCTTATATCCGGCGACGCGCGCTGCGACATCTTGAAAAAGGCCGTGTCGTGATCTTTGCTGGCGGAACGGGCAACCCCTTTTTCACCACCGATACGGGTGCTGCGTTGCGGGCTGCTGAGATGGGCTGCGAAGCTCTTTTCAAAGGCACGCAAGTCGACGGTATCTACTCGGCGGACCCCAAGAAAGATCCTAATGCTGAGCGTTATGATCGCATCACCTATCGCGATATTCTGACCAAGGATCTTCAGGTGATGGACCAGGCAGCGGTCAGCCTTACCCGTGAGAACGGCATTCCCATTGTGGTGTTCAGCCTGCAAGACGGCATCGTCGGTGCCCTGACGGGGCAGGGTAAGTTCACCCTGGTTGAGGCGGACTGAGCTTGCCGCGAGGTGACAACCAGCCTTTGTCACCAACGGAGCTGGCGCAGCTTTCGCGCTGTGAGCAGCAGCTTCTCTATGACAAAGCCTATGGCGCCAAACGCTCCCAGCACTGGCAGAAAAGAAGTGCGGAGGGTGATGCGGTGCACGCCAAGCTGCATCGCGCGGTCACCGCACCTTCCCGCACTCGAAGGGGATCTATGTTGATTTGGCTTGCCGTTGCTGCGCTTCTTCTCGTCCTCGTTCTCCTCGCCTTCGGCGGACGAGGTTCTGGAGACAAAGACGCGCTTCTGCCCACTGAACTTCAGGGGGCAGAGCTGATCATGAGCGAACGAAGCCTTGTGCGTAAAAAACCGGTACATATCCGCGGGCGTCCCGATGAGGTTTGGCAAAAAAACGGGCGTCGCTACATCATCGAGACCAAGTCGCGGGCTGGCGGTGTCTTCGAAAGCGACCGTATGCAACTCGCTGCCTATGCCTACCTTCTTCGCGTGGAGAGCAGCGCACCCCTCGCAGCTCATGGTTACATTCGTTTCACCGGCGGTGAGCAGAGCTTTGCCAAAGTCAAACTGAAGCCCGACGAGGCCGTGATCGAGGCCCATCGGCGCCTCGTTTCCCTCAAGAATGGCAAAGAGACGCCGCGATTTGCGCGCCAGGCCGCAATCTGCCAGGGCTGCGGCCATAGAGATCGCTGTGCACAGCCAAAGCTTAGCTGATCTTCCCACGGGGCTCTCAGCGGTTATAAGCCTTGCCTCAACCAGTGACGAGGACAGCTATGAGCGACGACGGACCGGACTTTAGCAAACTTGAATCCCGCATGGAGGGCGCACTGTCGTCTCTGAAAACCGAATTCTCAGGCCTGCGCTCCGGCCGGGCTTCGGTGCAGCTTTTGGAGCCTGTGACGGTGTCCGCTTATGGCTCGGATATGCCCATCAACCAGGTGGGCACGGTGTCGGTGAGCGATGCGCGCACCCTGGCGATCAGCGTCTGGGACAAAGGCCTCGTGAGCGCCGTTGAGAAAGGCGTCCGCGATGCTGGCCTCGGCCTCAACCCTGTGACCGATGGTCAGACCGTGCGCGTGCCGCTCCCGCCGATGACCGAGGAGCGCCGTAAGGACCTTGCGAAAATGTGCGGCAAATACGCTGAGCAGGCGAAGGTCGCGATCCGCAATGTGCGCCGCGACGGCATGGAAGAGATCAAGCACGCCGACGGCATCCCCGAGGATGACCAGAAAAAGCTTTCCGAGCGGGTTCAGAAACTGACCGACGACAAAGTGAAAGCTGTCGAGGATCTTCAGTCCGCCAAGGAAGAAGAAATCATGCAGGTGTAAGCGGTTCAGGACGCAACACGCTTACACGAAGGATGGCTGCCATGTTTGCCGCTAAGGCCAAAGCAAAAGACCCAAGCGCGCATGCTGGCGGTTCGCATCGCCAGGTGGATCACGTGGCTATCATCATGGATGGCAATGGTCGTTGGGCCGAGGCCAATGGCGTCTCACGGCTCGAAGGGCACAAGGCGGGTGTTGAAGCTGCCCGCCGCGCTGTCGAGGCGGCGCGCGATGAAGGCATCCGCACGATAACGCTCTACAGTTTCTCGACGGAGAATTGGAGCCGCCCCGATTGGGAGGTGCGACATCTTTTGGGTCTTTTACGCCATTTCTTTCGCGAGGACCTCTCCAAGCTTGCCGAAGAAGGTGTTCGTGTCCGGATTTTAGGCGACCACAACAGCCTCCCGCCGGATATCAAAAAGCTCGTCGATGAGGCAGAGGCGCGAACGGCTGCGAACACAGCGTTCACCCTGCAAGTGGCGTTCAACTATGGCGGCCGCGACGAGATCATCCGTGCGGCGGCAAAAATTGCCGAGAAAGCCGCCCAGGGTGAGCTCACCGCCGAGCAAGTCAGTGAAGAGACCCTCTCCAGCTATCTCGACACGGCGGGCGTGCCAGATCCTGATCTCATCATCCGCACCTCCGGTGAGCTGAGGATTTCGAATTTTCTTCTGTGGCAAGCAGCGTATGCTGAGTTTATCTTTATGGATGTCCTCTGGCCTGATTTCGGTCGCGATAATCTGCGGGCCGCGATGGAGGAGTTTCAACGGCGTGAGCGCCGCTATGGCGGGCGCAAGGGCGAGCGTGCCGCAGGCTCGTGAGTGGTGATGAGAGCCTCGCGGCCGGCGGCGGTCCCTCTTCGCCAGCCCTTTTGCAACGGATACTGACGGCTGCGCTTCTTATGCCCCTGGCGCTGGGGTCGGTGATTTTCGGCGGTCGGCTCTATGCTGGCGTGATCGCGGCCATGTCGGTGTTTCTCATTTTTGAATGGACACGGATGGTCGATGGGGCGGAATTCTCGCGCGGGTTTTATATCCTTTCTGCCGCCGCAGCGGTGGCGAGTTATTTGGCGGCTGATGGCCGGGCTGAGGCGGCCCTTTTGGCGGCCTTGCTCGGCGGTATCGCGGCCACGGCGGCGGAATGGCCAAGGCCAAACCCATCCTCCTGGCCTGGCGTTGGCGCCGCTTACATCATCGTGCCAGCGATCGCGGCGCTGTGGCTCCGCCGGGATGTGGCGAACGGCGCTTTCCTGACAATGCTCCTTTTTGTGTGCACCTGGGGTGCGGACAGCGCCGCTTATTTTGTGGGCAAGGCCGTGGGCGGTCCCAAACTTGCGCCGAAGATCTCGCCCAACAAGACCTGGGCCGGTGCGTTCGGCGCGGCGGGGGGAGGGGGACTGGCCGCCCTGGGCCTTGCGCTTCTTCTGGGCGAAGAACCGGTGCTCACCTATTGTGCATTGGGTCTTCTCCTTGGCGCAGCGGTCGTTATTGGCGACATCACCGAGAGTACCTTCAAGCGGCGCTATGCCGTCAAAGACACCGGCGGCGCCTTTCCTGGACATGGCGGCGTCCTCGATCGCCTCGATGGGTTCCTCTTCGCTGTCTTAGCTCTGGCGGCGAGTGTGATTTTGATGCAAAGCGGCGTCTAAAATTTTTTTAGGACGGAGATCTGTTTCGATGCTCAAGCGGCGCGCAACCATTCTCGGCGCAACAGGCTCCGTGGGCCAAACCACCCTCAACCTCATCAAGGCTGCGCGGGAAGCGGGCGATGCTGAGATCGATGTCGTCGCGGTGACAGCGAACACCAAGGTCGATGAACTGGCCGAGGCGGCGATCGCGTCCGGTGCGGAGTTTGCCGCCATTGGCAACGCCCATGCTGGCGAAGAGCTGGCTGCCCGGCTTGTGGGGACGGGGATCAAATCGGGCGCGGGTCCTCAAGCTGTGATCGAAGCCGCTGAGATGGACGCCGACTGGGTGATGGCCGCGATCATGGGGGCTGCGGGGATCGAGCCCTTGCTCGCCGCTGCGACACGCGGTGCCAACATCGCTTTCGCCAACAAGGAATGCCTGGTCTGCGCCGGTGATGCCGTCCTAGAAGCGATGGAGACGGGTGGCGGACGCCTTCTTCCTGTGGACAGTGAACACAACGCCATCTTCCAAGTTTTTGATGCTGAGCGTCCCCACCGGGTACGCAAGCTGATCCTCACAGCATCCGGCGGCCCCTTCCGTGAGCGCACATTGGAAAGCCTTGCGAACGTTACCCCTGAGGAAGCCGTCAAACACCCGAACTGGTCCATGGGCGCTAAGATTTCTGTCGATAGCGCCACCATGATGAACAAAGGGCTTGAGCGGATCGAGGCGGCGTATCTCTTCCCCGTGCCGAAAGAGAAGATCGACATTGTCGTGCATCCCCAATCGGTGATCCATAGCCTGGTGGATTACGTCGATGGCTCAGTCCTGGCCCAGCTCGGCACACCGGATATGACCATCCCCGTGGCCTCGGCCCTGGCGTGGCCAGACCGTATTGCGACCCCGGCGGAGCAGCTTGATCTTGTTCGTGTGGCGCGGATGGATTTCTTCCCCGCTGACGAGGGCCGCTTTCCTGCTTTGAGGCTTGCCCGGGAAAGTCTCGACGAAGGCGGGCTCTCCACATGCGTTCTGAACGCTGCCAATGAAGTGGCGGTGGCAGCCTTTCTTAAGGGTCACCTGCCATTCCTAGACATTGCCGATGTGACTGAGCATTGTCTGGAAACAGTGAGAACAAATAACACCAGCGTCGAGCTGGAAAGTGTTCTTGCAACGGACCAACATGCGCGAGCCGCTGCTTGGGAGCGGGTCGAAGCACTCGCGCAAAGGGGTTGAAGGATTGATGCTCGAAACAGTGGTGAGCAGCGCGTCGGCCGTGGTCGTCAGCGTCTTGGCGTTTTTGGTTCTTTTGCCTCTGATCGTGTTCATTCACGAGCTTGGCCATTTTCAGACAGGCCGAGTGTTCGGCATCAAGATTGATGCTTTCTCGATTGGCTTTGGTCCCACATTGAAAAGCTGGATCGATCGCCATGGCACGGTCTGGCGCATTTCGGCCATTCCGCTCGGGGGCTATGTGAAATTCTTCGGCGATGCCAATGCCGCTAGCGCCGGAACCTCTGGCGGCAATGATGGCAAGTCCGGCACCACCCAGTTCGGCTCCCAACGCGAAGCCCTCGAAGCGGCGCTCACGGAGGAAGAGAAGACAGTTTGTTTCCATTTCCGTCCCGTCTGGCAGCGCGCCGCCGTGGTGGCCGCGGGGCCAATCGCCAATTTCATTCTCGCCATCGTTATTCTGGCTGGTCTTTTGATGGCCTTCGGACGCATGACGGTGGAGCCGGTTGTGGGCACGGTGATGGAAGGCAGCGCCGCAGCGGAAGCTGGCTTTGCACCGGGCGACAGGATCATGGAACTCAATGGCCGAGTTGTGCGTTCCTTCGATGCCATGGCCACCCGCGTCAAACTGGCGAGCGGCGATGCGCTGACCTTCACGATTGAGCGTGATGGCAGCACCCTCGATATTCTCGCCACACCGCGAAGGGTTGAGCAGACAGACGGCTTTGGCAACACCGTCGAAGCTGGCCAGCTCGGCATCACGGCTGACCCTCAATTCGTCACCCGCCAGCGCTTCGGGCCTTTTGAAGCGGCAACCGAGGGCACCCGCGAGGTGGGCCGCATCATCAGTGTCACAGGGCTCTATTTCGCACGGCTCTTGAGCTTCCGCGAAGACCCCCGCCAGATCGGCGGCCCTGTGCGCATCGCGCAATTCGCCGGACAAGCCGCGAGTTCAGGCTTCATGCCTGCTGACAATGTGACGATCTTTGATCGGCTTCAGACGAGCGCGGTCAATTTCTTGCAAGTGGCAGCCTTGATCTCAATTTCGGTCGGATTTCTCAATCTGTTGCCGGTGCCGGTTCTCGATGGCGGGCATCTTCTTTTCTATGGTTATGAGGCCCTTGCCGGTAAGCCTATGAATGAAACGGTGCAGAACGGGCTTTTCCGTGTTGGTATCGCGCTGGTGGGGACTTTGATTGTTTTTGTTGTGGTCAATGACGTCGTTCGTCTTTTCCAGTCTTAAGTCTACGGAGCTTACCATGAAGCCTCTTCAGCCGCGCCTCGCTCAATTGGCGATTGTGCTGATCGCGCTTGTCGTGAGCGCGCCGACCATGGCTATCGCCCAGCAAGGGCCGGCCGTGAACGAACAGGTCTCCCCCCTGGTGCGCCAGATCCGCGTGACCGGGAACCAGCGGCTCGAAGCCTCGACGGTCACCTCCTACCTACCTATCGAGCCGGGTATGATGATCAACCAGGTGCTGATCGACGATGCCCTGAAAGGTCTTTTCGCCACCGGTCTTTTTGAAGATGCGTCGATTGTCTTCGATGGGCGTCAGGGTATTTTGGAGGTCACGGTCCAGGAGAACCCGATCGTCAACCGCGTCATCTATGTGGGCAATCGCAAGACCGGTGACGACAAGTTCGAAGAAGAGGTGGAGCTTGAACCCCGCGCCATCTTCACCCGTGCGAAAGCCCAGGCCGATGCCCAGCGGATGATCGAAGTCTACCGCCGTGGCGGCCGCTTCGGCGCTTCGGTGATCCCGCGCATCCGCCGTTTGCCCCAGAACCGCGTGGATGTCGTCTTTGAGATCGACGAAGGACCACGCACCGGTGTGCGCGCCGTCAATTTCCTCGGCAACGATCAGTACTCCGATGCTGAACTGCGCGGTGTTATTCTCACCGCCCCCTCGCGCTGGTGGAACATTCTCGAAAGCAACGACAACTACGATCCCGATCGCCTCGAATTCGATCAGCAGCTTTTGCGTGAGCATTATACGAAAAGTGGGTATGCTGACTTCGCGGTGATTTCGGCGGTGGCCGAGCTGACCCCTGATCGTGAAGCCTTCATCATCAGCTTTGAAGTGGATGAGGGACCTCGCTACACATTCGGCTCGGTGGATGTGAACACAACCCTCTCCAAGCTGCCCAGTTCAGCCCTTCGGTCTCGGCTGCCCATCAAAACGGGCACGACTTTCAACTCCGAACTGATCGAATCTGCTGAAGAAGCCTTGACCTTCACCACAGGTATCTATGGCTACGCTTTCGTGGACATCCGTCCACGGCTCGATCGCAACCCCGAAACCAAGACCATCGATATCACTTTCGAAGTGAACGAAGGCCCGCGTGTTTATGTCGAAGAGATCAACATCAACGGCAACAC
>JBCCTG010000086.1:0-6905 GCA_039198735.1 Pseudomonadota bacterium
CACCTGAACCGTTGCTGTTTCAGGTTCGTGGGCCTGCTCAGGTTCAGCGGCTTGAGGCGTGGGCTCTTCGCTTGGCTCAGGCGCAGGGTCTGGCTGAGGCTTCGAAGCGGTTTTGGTTTTGGGTGCCGCTTTGGACGCTGTTTTCACCGCTCGTTTGGGAGGTGTTTTTTGCGCAGCACGCTCCTCACCAAGATCAACGGTGTTGTTGGCACCATTGGTCTGGGGTTTGAGCATATCCTTTGGCTCTTCCTCTTCGTGGATGATGCGCCGGATGGAGGCCAGAATTTCATCCATACTCAATTCACTTTGCGCCGCAGCCATCTCTTTCGTCCTCAATGAAAACGCTTACCAATGCCTACCATCTGCGCGTTCGGATTCTTGGGCAAGACCCCCGCACGCAAAAGTGGTGCTCAAACCTCTGCGCCTCGTCAGAATTGAAACTGCTGCTTTTTCCGGAACGCAGGAATGGTTTCAGCTGGGTGCGCTTCAAAAAGACGACGCTCACCATAAGCTGTCCCTGAACGGGTGAAGAGCGTGGCCGTCCCCACCCGGTCGTGCATCTTGATGGTCACCAGTCGGCCAACATCCTCTTTCAACTGGCTGAAAAGCTGGTCCAACCCCTCTTCAACACCGCCGGCCACGACGATCACATCAAAGGGGGCTTGCTTGGCATAGCCTTCGGCCAAGGGGCCTTGAACCGACACCGCATTGTCGATGCTGAAAGCGCTGAAAAGACTGGAAGCTTTATCCACAACCTCTTGGCTTTCCTCGAGTGCGACAACGACGCCGCCAATCTGCGCCAGGACGGCTGACGAATAGCCATATCCGCATCCGACATCGAGAATGAGGTCACCCGGCTGCACATTCGCAGCATCGATCAGCTTGGCGAAGTCGCGGGCTTTGAGAAGGTGACGGCCTTCAAACAAAGGCACATCCTGCTCGACATAAGCAAGCGCCCGCCGGTTGGCGGGCACAAACCGTTCGCGCGGCACATTGCCCATCGCTGCCTGCAAGCCAATATCCGTCACATCGTTGGGCCGAACCTGGCTATCGACCATATGCTTGCGGGCTTTCACTGTATCCACGCTTGTCGCTCCTCGCGGGTCATCACACTTACTTGAAATCGGCTGATAGACGCGCTTGCGAAGAAAGAGAAGCAGGCGCTTGTGATTGGCAGACCTGCCGTCTATGCGATGCTTTCGCTGTCATGCAAGCAGACGCGACCGAGGCCACGTGGCGGAGTGGTGACGCAGCGGATTGCAAATCCGTGTACGCCGGTTCGATTCCGGCCGTGGCCTCCATAAAATCTAATCATCATTGAAATAAGAAGCTGATTAAAAAGTCATGTTGAGACCTTGAATCTGATTCCACATTTTCAATGTTTATCGATAAAGACCCCTCAGGGGAAAACGCGGAGTCCTTGCATGTTACGGCCAGTTTCACTGTGCGCCTGGGTTACGGCATGCACCTTGATGGTTGGCTGCGCGACACCTGGCCCGAAGCAAGTGCTTGACCCGATCACAGCGGACCGCGCCAGCTGGGCTGCACTGACCGATGATCGTCCCACCGAACCTGTGACGGAGAATTGGCTCGATGACCTTGCCGATCCCATGGTCGAAGACGTGATCGAGACGGCTTTGCTTCATAACCTCGATCTCGCGGCCTCAGCAGCACGGGTTCAATCGGCGCGGGAGCAGGCACGGATCACCCGCGCGGATCAGTTGCCCACATTGGGTCTCTCCGCCTCCACAACCCGAGGCCGCAATCCCCCAGGCGGCTTCCTTCTGGGTGGTGAGTTCATCGGGAGCCCCGATCCCACCTATTTTAACGAATATCGATCGCGGCTTGAGCTGAATTGGGAGATCGATGTTTGGGGGCGCCTGACAGATTTGACCCGTGCAGGCTATCTCGATGCTGCCGCCCAGAACTTTGATTATGCCGCAGCCCAACTCTCCCTTGCCGGCAACACCGCCCAAAACCACTATGCGCTGACGGCCGCACGCTTGCAGCGGCAATTGGCTGAGCGTGATGTCGAAACGGGTGAGGCCAATTTGCGCGTTATTCAACGACGCTATCAGCGCGGCATCTCCTCAAGTCTTGACCTGCGCTTGGCGCGATCCTCTCTGGCGTCGTCAAAGGCGACGTTGGAACAGCGCCAGCAGCAGGAGTTGGAGACGGCGCGGGGCTTGGAAATCTTGCTTGGACGGTATCCGGCGGCGGATATCGTCACACGCGATGCCCTGCCCAACATTGCCCCTATTCTTCTCACGGGCAGCACCACGGCTTTGGGCACACCCGAAGCGTTGTTGGATCGTCGTCCGGATATCATTGCGGCGGAGCGGCGGCTGAAGGCGGCGGGCTTGCGCGTCAGTGCGGCGCGCAAGGCCTTCCTGCCGGCCCTCTCCTTGCAAGCCTCCGCTGAAGAACAATCGGGCTCCGCATTCAGCGATATCTTGGATATCGATGCCCTGACCACGCGACTGATCGGAAACGCGACCCAGCCGCTCTTCCAAGGCGGGCGCCTCATCGCCGGCGAGCGCTCGGCCAAGGCCACGGCGCGCGCGGCCCTCTATGACTATGGAAACACCGTGCTCACCGCATGGCGTGAAGTCGAAGACGCCATCGCCGCGGAGCGCTTCTTGAGCCTGCGTGAAGATGCACTGGCTCTTGGTTTTCAAGAGGCTGTGGCCGTGGAGGAGATCACCCGCCGCCGGTACCTCGCCGGGACAGTCAATATTTTCGATTTCATCGACAGCCAGCAGCGCCGCATCCAAGCCGAAGGTCAGTTGATCGATGCCAAACGTGCTCGGCTGTCCAATCGGGTTGATCTTTATCTCGCTCTCGGTGCCCCTTTCATCATCGGCGAAGAGGCTATTGTTACGGCAGATAAAGGCATCGAGGGCGAAGGGTCCGCTCTAGGAGAAGCTTTATGATCCGCAAGTTTTCTGTCCTGTTCGGTGCAGCGATCATCGTCGTCTTTTTTGTTAGTCTCATCGCTTTGATGGGCGCGCTTCGTCCTGAGGTGAAGCAGCAGGTGGCACCGAGCGTCGCACCCATCGCGTTTGTGGAAACCGTATCCTACGGCCCTATGCGCCTCAAAGTGCGCACCCAAGGCGAGGTTGCTCCGCGCCGGGAAATTCAGCTCACAGCACAAATCGGTGGACGGATCGACAGCGTGGCCCCTTCCTTTGCCAATGGCGGTGTCTTTCAAGAAGGCGATGTCCTGCTGAGCATCGAAGACGCCGATTACCGCCTGGCGGTAACGCGGGCACGGGCCAATGTGGCGCAGTCGGAGCAGAGACTGGCGATTGAAGAGGCCGAATCGGCACTGGCCGCACGGGACTATGAAGAACTCTCCGGCGATGGTGCCACGGGTGAGGCGTCTCTCCTTACCCTGCGCCAGCCGCAGCTTGCCTCGGCACAGGCGGATCTTGCTGCGGCGCGCGCTGATTTGGAAGATGCGCAGCTTGCCCTCCGCCGGACACAGATCATCGCACCGTTCGATGGACGGGTGCGCTCCATCGGCGCCGATGTTGGACAGTTCGTGAACCCTGGCACCGCGCTGGGGCAGATTTTCTCCACCGATGTTGCCGAAGTTCGCCTTCCGCTGACGGATGATGACCTCGCCAAGCTGCAACTGCCCTTCGCTTTTGAAGCCAACGACGACGCCGAAGCCCCCGATGTGCGCCTTTATGCCTTTGTCGCCGGGCAAGAGCGCGCGTGGCAGGGCCGCATCACGCGGATTGACGCCGCCATCGATGCACGCACCCGGCAAATCGCCGCCATCGCCGAGGTCAATGATCCGTATGGCGAGGGCTCCGACCGCGGCTTCCCGATGGCCTTTGGCTTGTTTGTCAATGCGGAAATCAGTGGCCCGGAAATCGATAATGCCGCAGTGATCCCCTATATCTCACTGCAATCCGACGGCACTGTGTTCATCGTCGACGAAGACGATCATCTGGCGACACGCTCGCCAACCATCGTTGCGCAATCAGGCGAAGGCTACATTGCTATTGGCGGTTTGGAGCCGGGGGAGCGTCTTGTCATCAGTCCTGTCACGTCAGAGGCCGGCGATCCCATTCGCCCGCTTTATAGCGATGGATCAAGCGCGAGCTTGCTTGCCGACGAGCCATCCGGTGAAGAGGAACAGGCCGATGCCTCCGCGCCTTCTCTTCAAGTGGGAGCCAATCTGTGAACGGACTGATTGCCTGGTGGGCTAAGAACGACGTCGCCGCCAATCTTCTGATGGTCTTTATCGTGATCATCGGCGGTTTGACGTTCATCACCATAAGCCGCGAAGCCCAGCCGTCTGTTCTTGCTGAGTCCGTTGACGTCAGCGTCAGTTGGCCTGGGGCCTCGCCGACCGACGTCGAAGAGCAGGTTATCCTGCGCATCGAGGAAGAACTCGCCAACCTTGATAACGTTAAAGAACTTTCCGCCGTGGCGCGCGAAAGTGTTGCGACCCTCACCGTCGAGATGGATGAAGGGGCTGACTTCGACGCGTTCCTCAACGAAGTGAAGGCACGGGTCGATGGGGTGTCCAACCTGCCCCAAGATAGCTTCCCTCCCGTCGTGCGGCGAAGCAATTTCGGTAACGACCTCGCCTGGATCATGCTGTCCGGCGATATCGGCGAGAAGGCGCTCAACCGGCTTGCCCGAAAGTACCGCAACGAATTGGCGGCGATTCCTGGCGGCACACCTCTCGTCTCCTCTGACGGTTTGCGGACGGAGGAAGTCTCGATCGAGGTTTCCGAACAAGCGCTGCGCCGCTATGGTCTGACATTCGATGAAGTGACCCAGGCGGTGAGAGGGACCTCGCTCAATCTCTCCATGGGTGAGATCCGCACCGCATCGGGCAACATCCCCCTCGCCTCGCGCAACCTTGCCAACACCGAAGCGGAGTTCGGCGAGATCATCATCCGGCAGAATTTTGACGGGTCGATCATCCGTGTGCGCGATGTCGCCACCGTGATCGACGGCTTCCCCGACAATGACTTTATTTTTCGGATCGACGGCGTACCCGGCATCATCATCCAAATTGACCAACCGAAGAATGCTAATCTTAAAACCATCATGGCGGCGGTCAATGGCTGGATCGATAGCAAACAGGCCGAGTTGCCCCCTGGTGTTGAACTCAGACTTTTGTTCACATTGGAAGAGTTTTACGACGGACGTATGCGGATCGTCAGTGAAAATGCCATCATGGGCCTCATTCTGGTCCTGATCGTACTCATGCTGTTCTTACGGCCTATCGTTGCCTTTTGGGTCGCCACGGGCATCGCCGTATCGTTCATCGGAACGTTTATCTTCCTACCGATGGTCGGTGTGAGCTTGAACATGCTGTCGCTGTTCGGTCTTCTTTTGGTGATCGGGATCGTGGTCGACGATGCCCTCGTGGTGGGCGAGAGCATCACCAGGCAAGCGGAGATTGGCAAAACGGGTGACGAAGCTGCCATCATTGGCACACAGATCGTTGTCAAGCCCGTGGTGTTTGCAGTGTTGACCACCATGCTCGCGTTTTCGCCGTTCCTCTTTCTTGGCGGCATGTTCAAATCGTTCTTACAGGCGATTTCCTGGACAGTCATCTTGGCATTGGCTTTTTCTCTCATCGAGAGCTTTATCATTCTGCCCTCGCACCTTTCGCATTTAAAAGCCCCCAACCACAAAGGCATTCTGAAGTACCAGCAGGTTTTCGCAAACGGTATTTTGAATTTCTCCGAACGGTTCTACCGACCCCTGATCAAAGTCGCGATCCGTGCACGGCTGATGACAATCAGTTTTTTCATAGGAATTTTTGCCGTGTCCGTCGCACTTGTGGCACAAGGATGGATACCACTCAAATTTGAGCCTGACATCGAGAATGATTTCTTGATGATGACGATCGAGATGCAAGAAGGCACATCCTGGGAACGTACCCGTCAGGTCTATGAACAGGTCATGGCCGCCAATGATGTGCTTGACCGCACACTTCAAGAGCGATCAGGAATAGATGTTTTGGACACCACACAGCTTTGGGCCAGCCTTGGGCGGGTCGAAGGCTTTAACGTTTATGCGCGTGCTGATGAACGCGGCATAAGCATGGCTGAAATCCAAGATATTTATCGTGATATCATCGGTCCGGTCCCCGATGCGCAAGACATTAGCCTCTCATCAAACTTCAACGAGGGCGGCAACGCGTTTCTCCTTTCGATCGAAACCAATGACCCTGAGCAAGCGGCAGCAGCATCGGCTGAGATCCAAGCTTACTTACGCACCTCGCCTATTCTTTATGACGTGCGCGACAATTTTCAGACGCCGCTTGATGAACTGCGCCTTCGGCTGCGTCCGGGTGCGGAGCGCTTTGGCGTCAGTGTACAAGAGGTCAGCCGCCAACTGCGCCAAGCTTATTACGGTGAGGAAGCACAGCGTCTTCCGCGCGATGGTCAAGATGTGCGGGTGATGGTGCGTTACCCTGAAGAAACTCGAGAGAGCCTTGAAAGTCTGTTTGCTGATTTCCGCATCCGCACCTCCGATGGACGGGAAATTCCTGTGACATCCGTTGTTGAGTTCGATTCTGGCCCAGCTGTTAGCTTCATTCGCCGTACGGACCGAAAACGCTCGGTCACAGTCTCTGCTCGTATTCGTCAGAATGCTGATCCAGGTCCTTTGCGCCAGGAATTCTACAGTCAAATCGTTCCTGACATTGTCGCAAAATATCCTGACATTCAGATCACCCGGCGCGGTATGGATCAGGAGCAAGCCACATTCCTCGGCGGTTTGGTTGTCACCATGGCGGCGGCACTGCTTGGTATGTACATGCTTTTGGCGATTGCTTTCGGCAGTTATTTCCAACCGCTTTTGATCATGTCGGCCATACCGTTTGGCTATATGGGCGCGGTTTTCGGGCACTTTATATTGGGGGTCAA
>JBCCTG010000087.1:0-6898 GCA_039198735.1 Pseudomonadota bacterium
GTAGTAGTCGAATTTACCCGTCACCAGAAGGCATTCCATGATCTCTGGCTTGGCTTTCACGGTTTCTTCGAACTCGCGCAGGCTATGGTCGTCCTCCTTTTCGAGTTTCACGAGGATCACCACGGTTACAGGAAGCCCCACCGCTTCGCGGTTGACCTCGGTGCGGTATCCCTTGACGATCCCTTCGGTTTCGAGACGGCGCAAACGTCGTAAGCAAGGCGTTGGCGATAAACCGACTTTTTCGGCTAGCTCAGCGTTGGTGATTCGCGCATTGTGTTGAAGGTGATGGAGGATTTTACGGTCGATTTGATCGAGCTTCATAAGACGCGCCTTTGCCGTGACATTCGGGGCATCTGCAAGCACAATCCTGCACCGAAAGCATATCTATGACCTGGTCGACGGCAAATTGTGCACAAAGAGCGTGGTCGCGGCGGCGAAAAACCTATGCGGCACTTGACCTTGGCACGAACAACTGCCGGCTGATGGTCGCTGTACCGAAGCGGCACGGATTCACGGTGGTGGACAGCTTCTCGCGCATTGTGAGGTTGGGTGAGGGGCTCGCGACCACGGGCCGGATTGCTGATGATGCTGCTGACCGTACTCTTGAGGCGCTGAAACGCTGCGCGGAAATCGTGGCGCGGTGGGGCGTGGCTGATCTTCGCTGCGTCACCACCGAGGCGTGCCGCCTGGCCTCCAATGGTGCGGAGTTTGTCGACCGCGTGCGCCGGGAAACAGGGCTCAACCTCCAGGTTATCGGGGCTGAACAAGAAGCAGCGCTCGCTGTTCTGGGGTGCCGTGATCTTGTGTCCTCACGTTCGGACCACGCAGTGATCTTCGATATTGGCGGCGGCTCGACGGAGCTCTCCTGGGTTATGGCGGAGCGTCAGAAGAATGGCCGCAGGACAATCAATTTGATCGAGAGTGTTTCGCTCCCCTTCGGTGTGGTGCGGCTGAGTGATGGTTTGGCGCCAGGCGGCTTTGCCGGTGAGCATTATGAGGGCATCAAAAAACGCATCACCCACACCATCAAGGCGTCCGATGCTTACCGGCGTCATCAAAGCCAACTCGATCCTTCCCATGGGCATTTGATTGGCACATCGGGGACCGCCACCAGCCTCGCTGCTTTCAACAAGGGGATGAAGCGCTACCGCCGCCGTGAGATCGACGGAAGTTGGCTCGCCGCTGATGATATTGGTCGTCTTGCGGCGCAACTGACCGCCATCGGCCCTGAAGCGCGGGCCCAGGAGCCTTGTATTGGCTATGGCCGGGCTGATCTCATCATGCCTGGCTGCGCTATTCTGGAGGCTATTATCGAAGCCACGGGATATTCATCCGTACGCGTGGCCGATCGCGGGCTTCGTGAAGGGATCATCTCTGAACTGATCACCAGGACTGCGCCTCACCCCCGTTCCCCATCGCCTGCTTTTGCTGCTGAGTAAGATTATGCCCAAGAAGATCAACAAAGGGCGTTCCAAACCCAACGCCCTCGGCGGTGAGGTGGAGCCGCGGCGCCTCAAAGAAGGTAAAAAGAGTGTGGCGGATCGTGACCTTGCGGTGAAAGTCAAAACTGCCCGTGGGCGTAAGCTTGGCTCCACCATCTGGCTGCAAAGACAGCTTAACGACCCCTTCGTGGCCCGCGCCAAGAAAGAGGGATACCGCTCACGGGCGGCCTACAAAATGATCGAGCTTGATGATCAGTTTCGGATTTTCAAACCCGGCGCACGGATCGTCGACTTGGGCGCAGCGCCCGGCGGCTGGTGCCAAGTTGCCGTGCAGCGCACCAAGGGCCGCGGCCAGGTGGTGGGCATCGATTATCTGGAGATGGAAGACGTTCCGGGGACTGAACTCTTGCAGCTCGATTTTCTTGATGAAGGCGCTGACGAAGCCTTGAAAGCCAAGCTCGGCGGCCCAGCGGACGCTGTCCTTTCCGATATGGCGGCGCCCACCACGGGCCACCGGGCCACCGACCACATGCGGATCATCGCTCTGGCCGATGAGGCGCTGGGATTTGCGGAAACGGTTCTGGCGCCGGGCGGCACCTTTGTTGCGAAAGTGCTGCAAGGCGGTTCGGAGAAAGAACTGCTCAACCGCCTCAAACGCAACTTCCGCCGGGTGCACCATGCCAAACCGGAGGCGAGCCGCGCCAATTCTGCGGAAATGTATGTGGTTGGCTTAGGCTTTCGGGGTGAAGGCGCAGGCTCTTAAGGGTTGAACGATCAATTCGATCATTGACTGAAGGGGACATTTCCAAGGTTACGGTTTCTCAATATCCCTTTGCGGAAATACCGCGGGGACCGGTTTCCATGACGAATAAGTTTGGGCTATAGGCCCCCATGGAAATCCGTGACGCCCTGACCTTCGATGATGTCCTTCTGGAACCTGGCCCTTCCGAGGTCATGCCCTCCGATGCTGTCATCAAAACGCGCCTGACGCGCTCGATCAATCTCAACATTCCGGTTCTCTCCGCCGCTATGGACACGGTCACCGAGGCGCCCATGGCCATCGCCATGGCCCAGCTTGGCGGGATCGGCGTTCTGCACAGGAACCTCACGATCGAGGAGCAGGCCGAGCAGGTGCGTCAGGTCAAACGCTATGAAAGCGGCATGGTGGTCAACCCGCTGACCCTGACCCCCGAGGACACCTTGGGCCATGCGCGCGCTATTATGGCGGAGCGGAAGATCTCAGGCTTCCCGGTGGTCGAAAACCGTGACGAGACAGGCATTGGGACATTGGTCGGTGTTCTGACCAACCGGGATATGCGCTTTGCCCGCGATCCCAACGAAAAAGTCGCCAATCTCATGACCTCGGAGAATGTGGCCGCCGTCAAGGAAGGCGAAGATCCCGAAACCGTCCGGCGGCTCATCCACGAGCGTCGTATCGAGCGGGTGATCGTTGTCGATGACGACAACCGTTGTGTTGGCCTCATCACCGTCAAAGATATGGAGAACGCCGAGCGTCATCCCGATGCGGTGAAAGACAAGCAAGGCCGTCTCCGCGTGGCCGGGGCGACGACGGTGGGCGATGCCGGGTTCGAGCGGGCAGCCGCCTTGATCGAAGCCGGTGTCGATATCGTGGTGATCGACACGGCCCATGGCCACTCGGCCAAGGTTTCCGAACAAGTCGCGCGGGTCAAAGCCGCCTTTGGCCATGCGCAAATCGTGGCGGGCAATGTTGCCACCTATGATGCCACCCGCGCTTTGATCGATGCGGGGGCGGACGCCGTCAAAGTGGGAATCGGGCCAGGCTCGATCTGCACCACACGGATCGTTGCCGGTGTCGGCGTTCCGCAATTGACAGCGATCGACGATGCCGTGCGCGCGGCCCAGGACACGAACACACCGATCATTGCCGATGGCGGCATCAAATATTCCGGCGATATGGCCAAAGCCTTCGCAGCAGGCGCATCGGTCTGTATGGTGGGCAGCATTCTTGCAGGCAGCGAAGAAGCACCGGGTGAGGTCTTTCTCTTCCAAGGCCGTTCGTACAAATCCTATCGCGGCATGGGCTCGATCACCGCCATGGCGCGGGGTTCCGCTGACCGTTATTTCCAGGCCGATGTCAGCGAGACGATGAAGCTCGTCCCCGAAGGCATTGAGGGCAGGGTGCCCTTCAAGGGGCCGATCGGGCCGATCCTGCATCAGCTCACCGGCGGCATTCGCGCATCCATGGGTTATGTGGGTGCAAAGACTTTGGAAGACATGCACAAAAAGGCGCGCTTTGTACGGATCACCAATGCAGGCCTTCGCGAAAGCCATGTACACGATGTATCCATCACCCGCGAGGCACCCAATTATCCCAGTCCGCGATAGCGCTGCGCGTATGCGAGGCGAGGCATGCTGATCGCCTTCAACAAACCGATGAATGTCTTGAGCCAATTTACCTCCGAAGGGGGTTGGCCAGGGCTTTCTGATTTTATCGACGTGCCCGGAGTTTATGCCGCGGGACGGCTTGATCGCGACTCCGAAGGCCTTCTTCTTTTGACCGACAATGGACGCCTCCAGGCCCAGATCACGAACCCGAAACGCAGCGTACCGAAGACCTATCTTGTGCACGTCGAAGGCCATCCGACGGAAGAGCAACTCACGGCCCTGCGTCGCGGTGTCGATCTCAAGGACGGCCCGACAAAGAAGGCCGAAGCCGACGTGATCAAAGCGCCAAACCTATGGCCCCGCAATCCACCGATCAGGAAGCGGAAGACCATCCCCGACAGTTGGTTGCGCCTCAGCATTTCAGAAGGGCGCAACCGGCAGGTGCGGCGGATGACGGCGCATGTGGGCCTTCCCACCTTGCGGCTCGTGCGCTGGCAGATCGGCGCTTGGTCGTTAGAAGGATTGGCGCCTGGCCAATGGCGGCCGATCGATGAAGGAAAGAAAGACCATGCGTGATCCTGGCCGCGTCGCTGCGGCGATTGACATTCTCACAGCCTTCAATGAACGCCCTGCGCCTTTGTCCGTGCTCGTCAGTGATTGGGGGCGCAGGTCACGTTTTGCGGGCTCAAAAGACCGCGCGTTCATCCGCGGCTTGGCTCTTGATGGCTTGCGCCGCTGGCGCTCGTTTGGCGGACATCAAAGCCCTCGGCAGGCGATCTATCTCACCCTGCGCGAGGTTTGGAAGTGGGAGCTGACGCGGGTGGATGCTGCCTTTGCGGGCGACCATGGGCCTGGTTGGCTGACCACGGAGGAACAGGCGGCCAAGGTGCTTGATGTACCCGATCTTCCAGCCTTCACGGAAGCGCTTTTCCCCGATCGTGACGCCCATGTCCTTCAAAGCTTGACTGAGCGTGCACCGGTTGATCTTCGTGCGAACAGCCTCAAGGCGAGCCAGGAGAAAGCCCTTAAAGCCTGTGCAAGTCTTGGTGCGCAGACCGCTCCCCTCTCGCCGGTGGGTCTGCGTATACCGCCCCCTCCGTCAGCGGAGAAAGGCCCCGGCGTGACGGTGATCCCCGCTTACGGCAAGGGCTGGGTGGAGGTGCAAGATGAGGGCAGTCAACTGACGGTGCTGGCGGTGGGGCCCCTCGATGGTGCGCAGGTTCTTGATTTTTGCGCAGGCGGCGGGGGGAAGTCCCTCGCACTCGCGGCGCAGATGGGCAACACAGGGCAAATTCATGCCTATGATGCGTCACCGGAGCGTCTGGCCCCGATCCATGAGCGCTTGCGCCGCTCAGGCGCCCGCAATGTTCAGGTGGTGGCGCCTTCGGACAAAGAGCGGCTCGAGATCCTCGCCGGGCGGATGGATCTTGTCTTTGTGGATGCACCGTGCAGCGGCTCGGGCACATGGCGCCGCCATCCCGACGCCAAATGGCGCCTCACACCGGAGCATCTCCAGGCCCGCCAAAACGAGCAGGATGCGGTGCTCGACCAGGCCGCACAGTATGTCCGGCCAGGCGGCACTCTTTTTTATGTGACCTGTTCTCTCTTTACCCATGAAAACCAAGAGCGTGTCGAGAGCTTCCTCACGAGAACTCAAGATTTCACCATCGATGATCCTTTGGCTGGTCTGGTCGAAGGGGACCTCAAGACCTCCTTAACCGCCTTCCGCCATAATCATGCTATGCGGTTAACGCCTTGGGCCTCCAACACCGATGGATTCACCGTCATGCGCCTCTTGAGAAAAGCACGTTGATAAGGGGCTTGGAACTTTTGCAAATTGGCGCTAAATCAACATTGCGGTGAGGGACTGAAAGTCAACCGCGCTCCTACAAACGTTCAAAAACCGGCGCCCTAAGGCGACACAAGAAAAACGATTGCAGGTATCAATCAGAAAGGTCCCCTCAAGCTTCTCACGTCGGTGAGACTGTTAACCCTGCGGCTAGAAGAGCCGCGGCTCTGCATGGAGGAACGAATGCAGAGGAACACCAACGCACTGGATTTTTAAAACGCTCATGGCGCAATACTCAAAACGCGGGCGCAACAACAATCGCCGCCGCCAAGGGGGGAACAACAACCCCAACCGGTCCATGGATAGCCAGGGACCAGAGGTCAAGATTCGCGGTACCGCGACTCAGATCTACGACAAATACCAAGCTCTGGCGCGGGACGCGGCTTCGTCCGGGGACCGCATTCGTGCAGAAAGCTTGATGCAGCATGCTGAGCATTATTACCGGCTGATGAAATCGATGCAGCCCGAAAAACCGGCTGAACCGAAACGAGATGAGCAGCAAGGTGAGGCCAGATCGGACGAGGGCCAGGACAGCAAATCCGAAACCGCGGCGTCGCCCGATATGGATACGGGTGCAGAACAGCCAGCCGAAGGTGAGACAAGCACGGATGCTGACAGCGCGGCCAGTGATCAGGAGGGCGACGAACAGCGCCCTCGCCGCCGTCGTCGCCGTAGACGCACAACCGATGAGGGCAGTGAAACGTCTGCTGACGCCTCGACCGGTGATGAGGCGCCGACCAATGAAGCCAAGCCACAACTTGAAGAGGCGGCCGCAAAGTAGGACGATCGCCATCCAAAAGAGAAGCATGCGGAGTTCCTATGGCTGACTTTCACGACACACTTTTCGATCTCAAGGGCAAAAACGCCATTGTGACCGGCGCAAGCCGCGGTATCGGCGAAGCCATTGCCCACCGACTGGCCCAGCACGGCGCTCGGGTCACGGTATCAAGCCGCGATCTGGAGGCTTGTGAGAAAGTCGCAACAGCAATCAATGAGACCGAGGGGCGCGATGCGGCCCATGCCGTTGCCTGCAACATTTCGCATGAAGAGCATCTTCAAAAGCTCGTCAACAAGAGCCAGGAGATTTTGGGGCCTACGGATATTCTGATCTGCAACGCGGCGGTGAACCCCGCTTACGGTCCCTCGGGCGAGATGACGGATGAGCAGATCGACAAAATCTTCAACTGCAATATCAAGTCAAATCATAAGCTTGCGCATATGGCGATCCCGGCCATGGAAA
>JBCCTG010000088.1:0-6843 GCA_039198735.1 Pseudomonadota bacterium
AAACGATGGCGATATCGATGCACTCAGCGAAAACGGTGACGCTTATGGCATCTTGGATTTGAGCGGCACACTGACGGACATTACCAATTTTGGTCGTATCCAAGCAGTTGGCGGTACGGAAAACGACGATACCAGCATCCTCTCGCGAGCCATCGATGTTTCTACCAACACCAGCGGTGTTTCCATTGCCAACACTGCTCCTGCGGTGTTCGATGATGATCTCAACGATGACGGCACCATTGATGTCACCCTGGCAGACTTCGGGATCATCAATGGCGATGTCGTCACCGGTTCGGGTGACGACACGTTCTTTTCCAATGCGGGCCCTGTGGTTGGCGACCTGATCTTGAGTGACGGCAATGACACCGTCACCTTTCAGCAAGAGGCCATCCTCAACGGCTCGATTGATGTCGGCAGCGGCAATGACACCGTGACCTTCAACAATGCGACGATCACCTCCGATGTGAATTTTGGTGCGGGAACAGATGTTTTCGAAATTCTGAACGGAACGTCCTGGTCAGGATCATTCTCATCGACCGGCGACCTCAGCGTGCGCAGCAATTCCTCAAGCGTTTCTCTGACCGATGCCAGCAACGCTTCGCTTTCGAACCTGACCGTTGAAAATGGTTCGACGTTGCTGTTCGATATCTCCGCAAGCACGGATTCCGCACCCAGAATTGTTGCCTCCGACACGGTGACGATCAGTGATGATTCCTCTATCGACGTCGCTTTTCAAACGGGTTTCACTGGCACAATCGAAAGTACGCTCATTCAAGCCAGCACACTGAACATCAACCTGGCGGAAGTGGGGCTTGTCGGTGAGGGAGGCTCATCCTTCTTGGTCGCTTCGAGCCTTGGGCTGGCGCAGGATGACCCCAATGCCCTCGTCCTGACCCGGCGTCGGAAGAGCGGGGACGAAGTGGGAATTTTCACGGAGGAACAAGCCGCATTCGAAGCCGCGATCACCGGCATCGAAACCGATACAGAACTCACCCAAGAGATTTATGCGCTTTCAACGCAAGATGATTTTCTCGATGCCTATCGCCAGCTTCTTCCGCCTACGATTGATATGCCTTTGATCGCTGCGCGCGCACAGACGGACACGATCGGTTCCATTATCAATGATCGCACCAACTTGACCGGTGAGGGTCGCTCCAACAGCGCACGGTTCTGGCTGCAGGAGCAAATCTACTATGTCGACCGGGCCGAAGGGCGCGGGTTTACAGGTTTCGATGGCGGCGGTTTGGTCGTTTCTCTTGGTGCTGATATACCTTTCTTAGGCTTTGACGTTCTGGGCCTCGCCGGGTCGGTGGCCAGTTCTCGCTTCGATGAGAAACTCGGCGAGGACTTGCCCGTCACGCGCACCGCTCTCGGCATTGATCTCTATGGTGCCAAAAAGCTTGGAAAACTGTCGATCGATGCACGCGGCGGTATCGCCACCGTTTCCTCAAGCAGTTCACGGAATGTTGAAATCAACGATGTGCGTCGGAACTTCGAAGGTGATTGGGAAGGCTCCCAAACCTCGGCACACGCACGGGTTCAATATGAATTCGGGTTGGGCAACTTTGAAATCATCCCCTTAGCGTCGGTTGATTATCTGTCCATCAGCGAAGATGGCTACACAGAGGATAATCCTGACAACAGCCTGGCCCTCAGCGTTGATGATCGTGATGGCGAATCGCTTCGCGTGAACAGCGGTTTGACCCTCGCCCTCACGCGACGTCGCGGCCCCTCGAACTTGTTTTCACCGGGGACTGTTGGCTTTAACGAGACGACCATGCGCTATGCTTTCACCGCAGGCACATCGTTTGAACTCGCCAGCGACCCTCTCTCGGCAACCTATCGGTACAATGACGGTGAAAGCTTCACACTGGAAGCCGAACTTGAAGAAACATCGTATTTCGGCGGCCTCGATGCGACGTACTCAAACGGTGCTATCAACTTCACCGGCGGTATTTATGGCAATTTTGGTGAGGACACGACCATAGGCTCATTGCGCTTCTCACTTGGCGCCATTTGGTAGCAAGCACGTGCAACCTATTGGCTTTCGGCCGCATAAACACTCCGCGCAATTGCGCGCGCAAGGACATCACCCGCTATCGAACCAAGATGGCTCACCGTCATGAATGACGGCATAGGCACAGACCGCCGAGAGGTGGAAACAGCAAAGATAACATCACCATCGGTGGGACCGTGCGCAGGTCTTATGGCGCGGGCAAGTCCATCCTGAGCCATGATCGCAACACGTTTGAGGTCCGCACACGATAAATCAGCATCCGTAGCGATGATCGCGATGGTCGTGTTCTCACGCGGCGCAGCGGCTTTGGTATCGCTAGGAAATCCTTGTGCAGATGGCTTAGGGGGCATGCCGCGCCCGCCATACTCTCCGTCTACCTCATAAGGCGCGGCCCAAAACTGATTGGTGCCCGCAAGATAGGGGGAGCCAAAAGAATTGACGGCGACAAGCGCACCAACCGTGAACCCATCCTCACTGACCCATGACGCTGTGCCGAGCCCTCCTGGATAAGCGCCCGCCATGGCGCCGGCACCTGCTCCTACCTTTCCCAAATCCACCTGCCGCTTGGACGCCCGAAGGGCTTTCGCTGCCAATGCAGCATAAGGCGGCTCCTCGCCCCAATCCTTTTGACCGCCATTGGCGAGATCATAAATGATGGCCGCAGGCACGATGGGTGTCTTCGGCACGCCTGGTCGGTCGACCAGACCAAAGCCGCGACCCTCTGCACCAAGTCGTCGGCATACGGCATCTGCCGCAGCAAGACCGTAAACGGAACCGCCGCTCAAAACTAACGCATCGATTTGATCCACCAGGGTTTCAAGCGCCAATGCGTCGGTTTCACGCGTACCCGGACCACCGCCGCGCACATCCACGGCAGCACGCAGCGGCTCGTCAGGCAACAGCACGGAAACCCCTGTCCGGACCTTGGCATCATGGGCTTCACCCACCAAGAGCCCCTCCACATCTGTGATCGCATTCAGCTTTCCGCGCGCCATGGGTTGCCTCTTTTCATAATCTCCCCAAAGGTTTGCTCTATTGTCCTAGGGAGGAGCAAGCATGAACCGCAGAATGATATTTGGGCTTATGGTGATCGCGGCCGCCTGCGCGGATCCTGACATCCCTCCACAGCAAAGCGCTGATGATCGGATCGAAGCCTCCGATCCAAAAGAGCATGTAGTGGAGACCCTTCCCTGGATTGTCGCGGCAGCTCATCCTTATGCGGCAGAAGCCGGTGCGCAGATCCTACGCAAGGGCGGCACCGCGGCTGACGCGGCGGTAGCGGTTCAGGCCACCCTAGGGCTTGTCGAGCCTCAATCATCAGGGCTCGGCGGCGGGGCATTCATGCTCTATTATGATGCGCAGTCTGGTATACTGACAGCTTATGATGGGCGAGAGTTCGCGCCAGCTTCTGTGAAGCCTGATGTCTTTCTGCGCGAGGATGGCACGCCGATGGGTTTCATCGACGCTGTGACGTCAGGATTGTCCGTCGGTGTTCCGGGCACGGTCGCTCTCTTGGAAAAGACGCACAAGGAGCATGGTCAACTTGCCTGGCCGGAGCTTTTTGAGACACCGATCATACTGTCTAGAGATGGGTTTTCCATGCCCCAACGGCTTCATTATTACGCTGGGCGGCTCGCCGCGTTGCGTGAAGAAGCCGGGGCAGCGATTTACTTTGGCAAAGACGGCGCGCCGGTCCCTGTCGGTGGGACTGTGATGAATGCAGCGTATGCGGACACACTGTCCTTGATTGCTGAGGAAGGCAGCAAAGCTTTCTACCACGGCCCCCTTGCCGATGCCGTCATCGCCAGGGTCAACCGGCAAACCGGTGAAGACACCCTCACCCGCGAAGACTTTGCCGACTATGAAGTCGAGGTGCGGAACCCAGTTTGTACGGATATTCAAGCCTTTGAAGTCTGCTCGATGCCCCCGCCCAGTTCGGGCGGGATTACGCTTCTGCAAATCGCAGGGATCTTTGAAGCAACGGGCGCCCATGGTTCGCCTGAAGACCACCTTCTATCTTATGTGGAAGCCACGCGTCTGGCTTATGCTGACCGTGGACGTTATATCGGTGATCCGGCGGAGATGGGGACGGAAACTCTCTCAGCGGATCAATTAACTCGTGCGTTGGTGTCACCGCAATATCTTGCAGGGCGTGCAGCCTTGATATCCGATGGTCCGCTCGAAAAGGTTGAGCCGGGATCGCCCGCTGGGCCCCTTATCAAAGAAGGTCGCGCGGATGGTGACCCTTATGAACGTCCGTCGACATCGCATTTTTCGATCCGTGACCGTTACGGCAATATTGTTTCCATGACAACCACGGTGGAATTTGCCTTTGGCAGTCAGATGATGGCCGCTGGTATGGTTCTCAACAATCAGCTAACAGATTTCTCACGCGTTCCAGAGGTTGATGGGCGACTTGTGGTCAACGCCCCCAGGCCGCGCAAGCGCCCCTTGAGTTCCATGACGCCGGTGATGGTTTTTGACGACAGCGGCGCCCCTTACGCCGCCATGGGAAGCCCCGGCGGACCAGCCATTATCGGCTATGTGGCGCGCCCGCTTCTAGCGCATCTTCTGGGCGGTGAAACCTTCAGTGAAGCGATGGTCCGTCCCCATATCGTGGTCCCGAGGGGCCGTGTGATTGTTGAAACTGGTGGCGACAGCGTGGCTGAAGACCTGCGTCTGAAGGGCTATGACGTGATGGTACGGGACCTCAGTTCAGGCATCTATGGCTTCGTTCTGGGTAAGGATGGCATTGATCTCCTCGTCGACCCCCGCCGTGAGGGGGTTGCCCTCATAGGCAGGGACGAGAAGTGAATTAAAGCGCTTCGAGGCGCATTTTCGCAGCTTCAAGCTGCTTCAATTCATTACCAAATTTTTCGACTCGTGCGCGCTCTTCTTCAACGACCGCAGGAGGTGCCTTGGCAAGAAAGCGCTCATTTTCGAGCTTGCCTCGTGCTTTTTTGAGTTGCCCCGTGGCTTCGCCAATGTCTTTTTCAAGACGCTTCAGTTCAGCACCAAGATCGATCACATCAGCAACCGGCAACGCATAGGTCACGCCGCCGCTAACGATTTGGATCGAACCCTGGGGCGGCTCATCAGCATACGTGATCGTTTCGATCCGCGCCAGGCGGCTGATAGCACTCTCCTGTGCGGAAAGCTTTGCTCGAACATCATCCTGTACACCCATGGCAACAAGATCGAGTTTTGCGCCGGCTGGAATATTCATTTCTGTCCGTGCACTTCTGATTTCGCCAATCAATGCAATCGCCATATTGATTTCCGCAGCCGCTTGGTCGTCTTCAAAGGCACCCTCTGGCCAATGCAAGGCATCGAAAGATTTCGCACCTTCCGACATTGCATCATAAAGCTCACGCGACACAAAGGGCATGAGAGGCTCAAGCGTCACGAGGATCGTCCGCAGAGTCGCTCCGAGCACGGATTTCGTCTCTGCGATCGCATTTTTATCGTCACCATCGAGAACGGGTTTGGCAAGCTCGATATACCAATCGCAAAACAAGCGCCACGTGAACTGATAAATCGCTGCTGCCGCTTCATCGTAGCGAAAAGCATCCAGCGCCGATGTGGTCTTCGACACCATGGCAGCGGCTTCATGACTGACCCAGCGGTTGAGGGGAAGTTTCAACGCAGGCGGATCAATCGTTTCATCTGTGATCGGCACTTCACGAATTTGCAGGAACCGAGCGGCATTCCAAAGCTTGGTGCGGAAATTCCGATAACCTTCCACCCGCGATTTTGACAGGCTGAGATCACGCCCCTGGGTCGCTTGCGCAGCCAAACTGAAGCGTAAGGGATCGGCACCAAACTCTTCGATAAACTCAATCGGGTCAATGACATTGCCCTTTGACTTCGACATCTTTTGTCCGTGCTCGTCACGGACAAGAGCGTGAATATAGACCGTCTTGAAGGGCACCTCTTTTTTGAAATGCATGGCCATCATCATCATCCGGGCGACCCAGAAGAAAATGATATCGAACGCGGTGGAAAGCACCGCCGTCGGATAAAACTGCTTAAGCTCTTTTGTGTCGTTGGGCCAGCCAAGTGTGGTGAAAGGCCAAAGGGCAGAAGAAAACCACGTATCGAGAACATCCTGATCTTGGGTCAGATCGACAGCCTCTCCCTCATAATGCTCCGTTGCCAACCGATGCGCTTCGCTTTCGGTCTCAGCACAAAACGGTGTTCCGTCCGGTCCATACCAAACGGGAATGCGATGCCCCCACCAGAGCTGCCGTGAGATGCACCACGGCTCGATATTCTCCATCCACTGAAAATATGTCTTCGACCAATTCTCAGGAACGAATGTCGTTTGCCCCTCGCGCACTGCATTGATCGCAGGACCAGCCAGGGTGCTTGCATCCACATACCACTGATCCGTCAGCATAGGCTCAATCACCACGCCAGATCGGTCACCAAAGGGCTGTATGATGACTTTATCATCGATACCGCGAAGAAGACCTAGCTCCTCCATCTCGCGCACCACCATGTCACGGGCCTCAAAACGGTCCATACCGCGGTAGCGATCGGGCACCCCATTCTCAGGTGTGGCCATCATCCTGGCTTCACCATCCATGAGGACAATGAGGGGGATATCATGGCGACGGGCGACGTCGAAGTCGTTGAAATCATGGGCACCCGTGATTTTCACGGCGCCCGACCCAAACTCTGGGTCTGGATACTCATCGGCAATGATCGGAATCAAACGATCGACCACCGGAAGGCGCACCATCTTGCCAATAAGGTCTTTGTAGCGATCATCATCAGGGTGAACAGCGACCGCGCCATCACCCGTCCTGAAACCATGCTGGGTG
>JBCCTG010000089.1:0-6801 GCA_039198735.1 Pseudomonadota bacterium
AGCGTCTTCATCAGCCGGGTGAAAAAATATCTCCTCGCCTCGCTGGAAGGTATCGATCACTCTTGGGTGGCGAGCCAAGACGACTATGATGTTTTGCGCCATCTGTCTTCGGTTTCGATCCTTCCCAATGTTCCGTTCCAGGATCAAACGGATATCGCGCCGCCGCCTGATGACGGCAAAACCGTGGTCTATGTCGCCTCCGAAGGCCATGTGCCCAACCGCGAAGGCGCGCTTTGGTTCTTGAAAGAGGTCTGGCCCCTGGTCATTGCGGAGGTTCCCGATGCCACGTTCCGCGTCGTGGGAATCGGCAAATGGGCCATGACCTTGGCGCCTTTCAAAGACCTGCCAGGCCTCGATGTCATGGGGTTCGTCGAAGACATCGCCGATGGCTACCAAGGCGCCAACATCGCGATCTCCCCCATCAATGATGGCGGGGGCACCAAGATCAAAGTGCTCGAAGCGATGTCGTTTGGCCTGCCCGTGGTCTCCACACCTCATTCCTTGCGAGGTTTTTCGGATGGGGTCGTTCAGGCCGCCATCGGTGCGGGTGAGCCCTCCGCATTCGCGAAGGCTTTGATCGCGCTCCTCAAAAACCCAGAGCAGCGCAGGGCGATGGCAAACCGCGGAAGGATCGCCGTGGACGAGACCTATTCCCATGCCGCCTTCGACCGATCGGTGCATGAGGCTGTTCGCAAACTCGTCACATCAGGCGAGGGCGTGGACGATGATCGCAAAACAGCTGCCCGCAACACCCATGTGACGCTTGACACCTGAGCGACAGGGGCTAGACCCCTTTTTTCCGCAAGACCGGAACCAAGGCACGCTTTGTCATCGGGCAGAGTGTGCCCCATGCTTTTTCAAAGACGCGTGAGACTCCCTTACGCACCCGCACGAGAGGACACCCATGGCCCGCATCGCCGGCGTGAATATCCCCAACAACAAGCGTGTGCACATCGCGCTGACCTATATCCACGGCATTGGGCGCACAAAAGCGCTTGAAATTGTGGAAAAAACCAATCTCGATACTGCGCGCCGTGTCCAGGATCTCACCGACGCCGAAGTGCTGCGCATCCGTGAAGCCATTGATGCCGACTACACCGTGGAAGGTGACCTGCGCCGCGAGAATGCGCAGAACATCAAGCGTTTGATGGACCTTGGTTGCTATCGCGGTCTTCGTCATCGCCGGGGGCTTCCTGTCCGCGGTCAGCGCACCCACACCAATGCTCGGACCCGCAAAGGCCCGGCCAAACCCATCGCCGGGAAGAAGAAATAATGGCACGCCAACCAAGTCGCGCCGCGCCGCGCCGTCGCGAACGCAAAAATATCGTTTCGGGCATCGTCCACGTCAATGCCTCGTTCAACAACACCCACGTCACGATCGCCGATGCGCAAGGCAACACGATCAGCTGGTCCACCGCTGGCCATATGGGCTTCAAAGGCTCACGGAAGTCGACACCGTTCGCAGCCCAAATGGCTGCTGAAGACGCTGCGAAAAAAGCCATGGAGCATGGCCTACGCTCGGTCGACGTATTGGTCCGTGGTCCGGGCTCGGGTCGCGAGAGTGCCCTGCGCGCGCTTCAGGCCGCTGGCCTCACCGTTACGACGATCAAAGACGTCACCCCCATTCCGCACAACGGCGTTCGCCCTCGCAAACGTCGTCGCGTCTAAAACTCTTTCTATGAGGTTGGGGCGCACCTGTCTTTTAAGCGTCCCAGGAGAACCCCCTCTATGCTCGAAAAAAACTGGCAAGAACTGATCAAGCCGCAGAAGCTTGAGGTCCAGCCGGGTTTTGACCCGCAACGCAAAGCCACGATTATCGCGCAGCCGCTGGAGCGTGGTTTTGGCCTGACCCTTGGCAATTCTCTGCGCCGTATCCTGATGTCGTCGCTCCAGGGCGCAGCCGTCACGTCGCTGCAGATCGACGGTGTGGTGCATGAGTTCAGCTCGATCCCCGGCGTGCGCGAAGATGTGACGGTGATTGTCCTGAACGTGAAGCAGCTGGCTTTGCGGATGCATGTGGACGGTCCAAAACGCCTGACGCTCAAGAAAACTGGGCCCGGCGTTGTCACGGCTGCTGATATTCAAGAGACAGCCGATATCGAAGTGCTCGACAAAGACCACGTGATCTGCACCCTCGACGAGGGCGCCAACCTGCATATGGAACTCACCGTGCAGACCGGCAAAGGCTATGTGCCCGCTGATCGCAACCGGCCCGAGGACGCGCCGATTGGCTTGATCCCTGTGGACAGTCTCTACTCCCCCGTCCGCCGCGTTTCCTACAAAGTGGAAAACACTCGCGAAGGTCAGGTCCTCGATTACGATCGTTTGATCTTGGACATCGAAACCAATGGCGCCATCTCACCGGATGATGCTGCGGCTTATGCTGCGCGTATCCTGCAGGATCAGCTCCAAATTTTTGTCAATTTCGACGAGCCTAAACAAGACACAGGCATGCAGCAGGAAGAGGAACTTCTCTTCAACGCGGCGCTCCTCAAAAAAGTCGATGAACTCGAGCTGTCGGTACGTTCGGCCAACTGTCTCAAGAACGACAACATCGTCTATATCGGCGATCTTATCCAAAAGACCGAAGGCGAGATGCTCCGCACCCCGAACTTTGGTCGGAAATCGCTGAACGAGATTAAAGAGGTCCTTGCATCCCTCGGACTTCACCTCGGCATGGACGTGCCGGACTGGCCACCGGACAATATCGAAGAACTGGCCCGTAAATTGGAAGATCAAAGTTAAGCCATCGGCACAGCCTCGCGGTGTGATCCGCGGGGTCACGTTTCGGCCCTCACTGATAACGCAAGTTTCAAAGAGGGGCATCGCGCTCTCCACCGGCAGTTTCGCCATGGTGAGCGCACAGAAGACAACCAAACCATCCGGCCGCGCCGGAGCAGTGGAGAAGAGATCATGCGCCACGGCGTTGCGCACCGCAAACTGAACCGCACGGCCAGCCACCGGAAGGCGATGTTCGCCAACATGGCGGCCTCGCTCATCAAGCATGAGCAGATCGTCACCACCCTGCCCAAAGCGAAAGAGCTGAAGCCCATCGCTGACAAGCTCATCACCCTGGCCAAACGCGGTGACCTCCACGCCCGTCGCCAAGCGATCTCCAAGATCCGCGATGTGGATATGGTGGGCAAGCTCTTCGAAACCCTCGGCCCACGCTACAAAGACCGCCAAGGCGGCTACACCCGTGTGATGAAAGCCGGTTTCCGCTTCGGCGACAATGCTCCGCGTGCGGTTATCGAGTTTGTTGATCGCGACGAGACGGCAAAGGGCAAGGACTCAGGTCCTTCCCTCAGCTTGGTTGAAAACGACGACGCTTGAAGTCGCATTGCCTTCGCTGCGAGTGGTAGAGCTGTCTTGAAAGACGCATAGTCTTCAGTGGGCGTCCCAAGCCGCTGCGCGTTCTTTTTCAAGCTCATCCATTGCGCGGCGTTTGCCTTTGAAAAGGGCGCGGCGTTGGAAGTCGCGAACGAAGGAGCGGAAAGCTCGGTCGCCGTGCTGCGGCTGACCGGTGAGTGCGGCCTTCCCATAGCCCCAAAGAACTGCGAGCCCGCCGGTGATGTAAGGCGGGCGGCGCATTCTGTTTACGGCGCCAGCGAGAAGATAAACGGGGCCTGTGCCCATATACCATTGCCCAAAACCATGGCGGGCGCGGCCGGTATGAATACCTTTTTGGGATGAGCCCATTGGGCGTAAATGCTCAAACGCAATATCGTCATCATTGAACGCTGCCACCTGCCAGCCTTTTTGGCGTGCCGTATGGCAATCAATGGCGTCCCACATCACCTGGCGCACGAAGCCGCCGATGTCTTGGAAACACTCTGTACGGAAGAATTTTGTCATTCCTACCGACATCTCGTCACCGCAACCCTCGGAGATTTTTCGCCCTTGCCCGTCGGTATAGTAAGGCTTGCCTGAGCAGGTGCCGAGGCGAGGGTTGGCCTCCATTTTTCGGATAAGATCTTCGAAATACCCAGCCGGTAAATCGAGATCGAGATCGATCTTACAAAGATAGGCGTAGTCGGAAAGATCGATCGTTGCGAGGCCATAATCAAAGGCTTCAATCACACCGCCACCCACTTTGCGGAAGCCGCGGTTTTCCCGCTGCACAAGCTTGATGAAGTCGTGCTTGGCGGCATACTGACGAACAATGTCAGGGGTTTCGTCGTCGGAGCCATCGTCGACAATCACAAACTTAGCGGGTTTGATCGTCTGCTGAACAATAGCGTCGAGGGTCCGGCGCATGAATTTGGCTTCATTGCGACACGGGCCGATTAGAACATACGAGCGAGGGTCGTTCATGGGCGAGCTCCTTCAAAGAGCGTCTCAAGGCGCTTCATATTGACGTCCATAGAAAACTCTCGGTGAAGATGATCAAGCGCTTGTTTGCGGATGGTTTTGCGTTCGGTGTCGTTGACCAGTGCAAGGTCGATTGTCGCTGCAAGGCTTTCAGGATGAGCAGGCTCGGATAGATAGCCTGTTTCGCGGTCAAGGATCAGCTCAGGGATGCCAGTCAGGCGGCTGGAGACCACGGGAATGCCCTTCATCATGGCTTCCATCAAAGCTACGGGGATTCCGTCTTTGTCGCCGTTTTGATCTTGACGGCACGCCAGGACGAAGAGATCCAAACGGTCGAGCCAGGAGAGCACCTCGGAATTGGGGAGGGCACCACGCAGTGTTATGTCCTCTTCAAGACCATGCTCAACGATCAAAACTTCCATTGCAGAGCGCTGAGGTCCATCCCCAACAATCTCCAGCCGCAGGTTGGACCTGGACGCGCGTAAAGCCGAAAACGCCTTGATTAAGTCAAGCATCCCTTTCTTCTCTACAAGACGACCTAAGGAGCCGATGGTGATCGGCCCTTGCAAGGCGCGTTGACCGGGGAGCGTTTCAGGAAGATGAGGAAGGCCGCAGCGGGTGACCGAAAGCTTCTCCTGCGTCACACCCATGTCCACGAGAAGCTCGACATTGTGCGCTGAGATCGTGGTGAACCCCGCTGAACGTTCAGCTTTTTGCGGAAGAAGCAGCGGGTTCTCGTAAAGGTCGTTGGCGTGGCCCATGACGGTGAAGGGAAGGCCCGCTGCATCGCTTGCATACATGGCTATCTGCGTCGGGAAATGTGCAAAGTGGACGTGCAGATGATCGGCACCGATGGCTTTGAGGGTTGTGGCCAAACGAAGCCCAGCAGCGGCCTGCCAAGGAAGACCCAGGGCTTTGTTGCTGGTACCAACTCCGTTGATAGTGTCCCCAAGAGCCTTCACGAAAATGCTCAAGCCCTGACCGGGCATGGTCAGAAAACTTGTCGCTGTGCCCAGCAATTGCTGGGCGGCACCGCCGTAAAGAACGTCAACCACGCCAAGGTCCACATCCGTTGCAAGAGCAGCCGGTGGCCGAACGGTGAAAGGCGTCACCTTGTGGCCGCGCTCACGCAGGGCGAGGATCTCGCGATAGACAAACGTGGCCGAAAGAGCTGGGATCTCAGGTCCGAGATAAGCGATATGCACGGCGGTTCCCTCGCTCGGGCGTCAAGACTGCGCAAGGCTGAGCCCTACGCCATGTCGCCTTAAAGTCTAGCTTTCGCGTTAAAGTGATGAAGGATGGCGTCTTTGGCCCTAGATAGGCATGAGGGTATAATGCTCTGTTGGGAGAGTTCGCATGCGTTTTTGGCTGATGATAGCCTTATCTTTTGGCTTGGTGGGATCTGCTTTTGCCCAAAATACCCAGCAGCCCAGGACCGATCTTGACCTGCGGGCGACTTATGCCCCGGTGGTGCAGGGCACCGCCCCGGCTGTGGTGAATGTTTATACACGCCGGACCGTGCGCACGCGGACGCGAAGCCTCTTCGATGATCCC
Source organism: Pseudomonadota bacterium (assembly GCA_039198735.1). Taxonomy (GTDB): domain Bacteria; phylum Pseudomonadota; class Alphaproteobacteria; order Caulobacterales; family Parvularculaceae; genus Parvularcula. The sequence goes on from JBCCTG010000089.1 coordinate 5,866, forward strand.
TTTTTCCGGCAGTTCTTTGGCGATGTCACACCGGGGCAAACGCGGGAGCGGGTGCAGTCCTCCCTTGGCTCCGGCGTGATTGTCGATCCCGATGGCCTTGTGGTGACCAACAACCATGTGATCGACGGCATGGACCAGATCCGCGTGGTGCTGACGGATCGGCGTGAGTTCGAAGCGCAGGTCATCCTTGCCGATGAGCAAACCGACATTGCGATTTTGAAGATCGACGCAGGCGAGCGTCTCCCCTCGCTCGATTTTGCCGATAGCGACGAAGCCCAGGTGGGGGACATCGTGCTGGCCATCGGTAACCCCTTCGGTGTTGGGCAAACCGTCACCTCGGGCATTGTTTCGGCGCTCAGCCGTACGAATGTGTCGATTTCGGACTTTCAGTTTTTCATCCAAACCGATGCAGCCATCAATCCGGGGAACTCCGGGGGCGCCTTGGTGGATGTCGATGGACGTCTTCTCGGCGTGAACACGGCGATTTATTCTCGGTCCGGAGGGTCGAACGGGATCGGTTTTGCGATCCCCGGCAATCTCGTTCAGCGTATTCTTTCCTCGGCCATAGGCGGTGAGACGGTGGTGCGTCGCCCCTGGCTTGGTGTGACGGGTTCGGACATCGATGCACGCATTGCCTCGGCCATCGGTCTTGATCGGCCCCGCGGTGTGCTGATCGCTGAGATCTATGACAAGGGTCCTGCCGACCGTGCCGGTTTGCAAGAGGGGGATGTGATTCTCTCGATCGATGGCAGAGACATCATGAGCGGCGAAGCCTTACGTTATCGCCCCGCCACAGGGCAGGAGGGGGATAGGGTCGAGATCGTCTTCCTAAGGGACGGCGAGGAGCGGAGCACCAAGGCCAAGCTCACCTATCCGCCTGAAGATCCGGCCCGCGAGGAAACCACCCTCGATGGCAACAACCAACTTTCGGGGGCG
>JBCCTG010000090.1:0-6792 GCA_039198735.1 Pseudomonadota bacterium
CCTGATGTCCGTATGGAGGAGGGGATCATCATTGTTGATCCGCCAGCGGATGATCCAGACGATCCCGAATCTCAAGAAACGGAATAAAAAAGCCGGCCAATGAGGCCGGCTTTTTTATGGGTCAATTGATTTTGCTTCAGTCGAGGGTGCGTTCAATCCGCTCCACATCGAAACATTCGATGAAGTCACCAGTTTTGAGATCGTCGTAATTGGCGAAGCTCATGCCGCATTCTTGACCGGCAGGCACATCATTGACGTCGTCCTTGAAGCGTTTGAGCTGGGACAGCTCGCCCTCGTGGATCACGACATTGTCGCGTAGGAGGCGAACCTTCGCACCGCGCTTGACCATTCCTTCGGTGACACGGCAACCAGCGACCCGGCCAACTTTCGAGACCATGAAGGTCTCCAAAATCTCGGCATTGCCCAGGAACGTCTCGCGCAATTCAGGGTCGAGCATGCCCGAAAGGGTGCCCTTGATGTCGTCCAGCAGGTCGTAGATCACCGAGTAGTAACGGATCTCTGTCCCCGACTTTTCCGCATGCTCCCGCGCTTGTTTGTTGGCGCGCACGTTGAAGCCAATAACCGGGGCACCGGAGGCCTCGGCAAGGATCACATCGCTTTCCGAAATGGCGCCCACACCGGTGTGCAGCACACGGACACGCACTTCGTCATTGGCCATTTTTTCAAGGCTGCCGACAATGGCTTCCACCGAACCCTGAACATCACCTTTGATGACCACCGGCAGATCTTTGATCTCCGCCGATTGCAGCTGCGCCATCATCTGCTCGAGCGAGGTGCCTGATTTTTGCGCGTTGGCTTTCTCGCGTTTCTGGCGCTGGCGGTATTCGGCCACTTCGCGGGCGCGGGCTTCGCTATCGACCACGACGAACTGGTCACCAGGTTCGGGCACACCGTTGAGGCCGAGGACCTCCACGGGCTGGCTCGGCAGAGCTTCTTTGATCTGTTTGCCCTGGTCGTTGTTCATGGCGCGGACTTTGCCCCATTCCGAACCCACGACGATGATGTCGCCGCGTTGGAGGCGACCGGCCTGCACGAGGAAGGTGGCGACGGCGCCGCGGCCTTTGTCGAGCTGCGCCTCCACCACGGCCCCGTGGGCCTGGCGTTGTGCGTTGGCTTTCAGCTCAAGCAATTCAGCCTGCAGCGCGATAGCTTCGAGAAGCTCGTCAAGACCCGTCCGTTTGAGGGCCGAAACATCGAGATCCTGGACCTCACCGCCCAGGCTTTCCACCTGCACTTCATATTGGAGAAGGTCGGTTTTCACCTTTTGCGGATCGGCGCCGGGTTTGTCGACTTTGTTGACCGCGATAATCATCGGCACACCAGCAGCTTTGGCGTGGCTGATGGCTTCTTCGGTTTGCGGCATGACGGAATCGTCAGCGGCCACGACCACGATGACAATATCGGTAACGTTGGCACCGCGAGCCCGCATGGCCGTGAAGGCCGCGTGGCCAGGGGTGTCGAGGAAGCTGATCTTCTGACCCGATGGCGCGGTCACCTGGTAGGCGCCGATGTGCTGGGTAATGCCCCCGGCCTCGCCAGCGACCACATCGGTCTTGCGCAAGGCATCGAGGAGCGAGGTCTTACCATGGTCGACATGGCCCATAATGGTGACCACCGGCGGACGGGTGTTGAGCACCGCATCCTCTAGATCAGGAGCGATCAGGCCGTCTTCGACGTCGGCTTCGGAGACGCGTTTGACCGAGTGGCCGAGGTCTTCGACAATGATTTGCGCTGTGTCGGCATCGAGGGTGGCGTTGCCGGTCACCATCTGACCTTGCTTCATCAGCTCTTTGATGAGGTCGGTGGAGCGCATGGCCATGCGCTGGGCGAGCTCCGCCACGGTGATCACGTCAGGGATGACGACTTCGCGTTTTTGCTGGGCGCCAGCGTTCTGGCCGCGCTCCCGGCGTGCCTTCTCGCGTTCCCGAGCACGTTTGACCGAGGCGAGGGAGCGTTGCCGCTCCTCATCATCGAGCGCCTTGGAAATCGTCAGGCGACCAGCGCGGCGCTTCGGCGCCTCTTTGACATTGCGGTTCTCGGTAGGGCCTTGGTTGCGCTTTTGCTTGATGCGGCCACCAAGGGCGGAAAGCGGGTTGTCGCTGTCCTTGGCGAAGCCCTTGTCGTCTTTGGAGGTGTCTTTGGACGCGTCGGAGATACCTTTGGCTTTCAGCTCCTGGCGGCGTTTGCGCTCGGCCTCTTCGGCTTCGAGGGTCTTACGAGCCTCTTCTTCAGCCTTCTTGCGGGCTTCGGCCTCTTCGGCGCGCTTGCGTTCTTCGTCCTCGGCCTGCTTGCGTGCAGCTTCCAGACGGGCGCGCTCTTCGGCTTCGCGGCGTTCGCGGTCGGCCCGTTCGGAGGCTTCGCGCTTGGCTTTTTCGGCCTGCACTTTTTTTGCGTTGGCGAGGGCAACGGCGCGGGCTTTCCGCTCACTCTCGGAGAGCTGGCGAAGAACTTTGCCCTTAGGCTTAGAAGCATCGGCCTTGGCCGCGCCGGCTTTGGCGCGGCTGGCGGCGGTTTTCGGTGCGCCAGCTTTCGCGTCCGCAGCTTTCACCAGGCGCGGGCCTTTGGAAGGGGTGTCCGCCGCAGGCGTCTTCGCCTTCGGTGCCGATGAGGCTGCCGCTGCCGTTCCCCCTGGCGTGACAGCGCGGCGCTTCTTCTCCACCACCACCGTTTTGGTGCGGCCATGGGAAAAGCTCTGCTTCACCGCGCCCGTCTCTGAGCGCCGGAGGCTCAGGGGCTTGCGTCCAGATTTCGACTTCTCTTGCGTTTCGTCGCTCATACAATCCTTATGAGGGGCGGGTCTCGCCCCCAACTAAGACCCGTCAAGGTCAGAGAAAACGGCGCTGCCGCCGGAACTCGGGTTCAACGCGCCTCAAAACGCCCGAGGGCGAGGGCGTCCCCATAAAGGAGAGGGGCGCATCGGTCCACCGTTTTGGACCGGGAAAAGTCTTTGACGTGAACCCGCAAACTCAACTGGAGATGAACTGGCCCCAAAGTCGCGCCGCTGCAAGCGCTGATGGACCGGTCCCGCCCCGAAGCAAGACAAGGTGAACCCCGTCTTGTCCCACCGCCGGGGCAATTTCGGCCCGCGTCGCTGGAAGAAAGAGATGGGGAGTGCCCACGGCTTTCTCAAGGAAGCGGGCGACTTTCATGACTTCCGGTTCGCTGGCGTCTTGGGGGGTGAGGTAAGCGATGGCCTGGGGGGCGGCTTTGCGCGCGGCATCTTTGCCAATGATGAGATGACCGCTGCGCCGGGCAAGGCCGAGCTTTTGCAAAGCCGATGTTTGCAATGCATGGGCAACGGTGTCCGCAAAAGCATCCTCGGTCTGACCGTCAGGCAGTTGGGGTTGCGATTTGAACCCCCGCGCAAAGCCGCCGCACTTGATCGCCTGCAGCAAGGCCTTGCGGCCCGGCGTGATCCAAGAACCCCTACCGGGTAGGGATCCTTTGAGATCCAAAACGAGATAGCCTTGGGGGTCGAGAACAAACCGCAGCGCAGGCGCGCCAGGTTCTAAAGCGTCGCCGGTGGCAACGCACCGGCGATCCTTGATCCGTTTCTTGGAGGGCTCGGCCACAAGCGCGGGATCAGCCCTCGTTGCCGTTGTCGCTGGGTGCGTTGGCGACTTGGGCATCGCCAATCACCTCGATCATATGGTCGAGAAGACCTTGCACATCGTCGTCACGAATGATGGTCGAGAACTCCTGGCGCCGGGTGATCAGCGGTGAGATCCGCTCCACCAGCACGTCGAGCAGTTGATAGCCTTGTGCGTCACCCTCTTCTGTTTCGATGGCGGCAAGGCGCCAGTCGATTTGGGCACGGCTGACGCCGTGGTCATCGAAGAGTTTTGACTGGACGATCACATCACCGGGGGCGCGTTCAAAGCTGTTGTACACATCGATACGGCGAGACGTGAGCTGGCCGATTTCTTCGGCAAAGGCCGCCGCGATGTAACGGGGGAAAAGCTCGAAATAAGCTTCGCGCTGGGTCTCTTCAGCCTCCTCCACTTTTGAGCCGGCAACCAAGAACTTGCCAATGCGCACCGTGGCCAGATTGTCTTCGAGGACCTGGCGCACCTCTGGGGCATTGTCGCCGTGCTCGTTCGCCGCAAATTGCAATTCCGTCACAAGCTCCGAAACGAAAGCCTCGGCCTCGGGGAGTGTCTCCGCCGATGCCGACGCCATGATCATGAAGGCGCTTGTCAGCGCGGCGAATAAGACCTGTTTCATGTCCGGAACGACCTCACGAGTTTTTCAAGCCTTGCTTATATAGGAACGCAGCCAGCGGAGGTAAAACGAAGAGCATCGTTGCCAGGACCCACACCATGCCGATGGTGAGAAGCGCCCCCATGCTCGATGTCCCCCTGTGCTCGGAAACGATGAGGCTGCCAAAGGACGCAATCGTCGTCAGCGCGCTGTAAAGCACGGCCCGCCCCGTGGGTCCGCGTAAGGCATGCAGGCCAGTGTGACCACGTTGGGTGTGCACCGCCAAATGGATGCCGCTATCGATGCCGATCCCGATGATCAGGGGCAGAACCAACACATTGGCGAAATTGTAAGGCAGACCCAAAAGCGTCCCCGTGGCCGTGGTGAGCGATCCTGCGAGAATGAGCGGGATCAAGAGAACGACGAGCAGCCTTACGCTGCGAAGAACGATCAGCACGAGAACGCTGACCAAGACACCGGCGGTGACGCTCGCTTGGATCATCGATCGGCCAATGATGTCCCCCGCGGCAAGGGCTGAACGCGCGCTTCCCGCCGCGTCGGGCGCGATGGCCAAAACCTCGTTCACGAAGACCCGGCGCTCATCCACCGTATCGGCGCCGCCCTCGGGAAGAATTTCGATCCTGTAGAGATCATCAGTCCCCGCATAACGCTCGGTGAGGGCCCCAGGGAGGCTGTCCGTTGTGACGAACGAGGCCTGCAGTTGCTGGGTGAGGGCTTCACGCTGGCGCGGCCAAAACTTGAAGATGCGCGGCGCTGCGGCGCTGATCTCATCGGTGCTCATCTTCGTGAGGGCATCCAAGAACTCAGCGCCCGCCGCCGATGTTCCCTGGCCCAAGCCTTGGGTCAGCCTGACCACAGTATCATCAAGCGCGTGCCCGGTCTCGCCCTGGCCCATCAGCGCGAAGGAAAGGCCCACCGATGCGGCGTCGATGAGCGCGAGTTTGAGGTCCTGGTCTTCGGGTATGAAGCTGAAAAGATGGCGGGTGCTCTCCACCGATGGCGCTTCGCTCAAGGTTTCGGCCAATCGGCGCGTTGCAGCCTCATCGGCGGTCAGCACGCTGAGGCGGTAGGGCGATGCGCCGTCTTCATCGGCGATCTTGTTGATGGCGATCACCGAGGGAGCGCTCTGGGCGCGCAGGGCCATGGGGTCGGCATCAAAGCGGGCTTGGGGCAGCAAGAGGAGGGAGCCGATGCCCAGTGCCGCGACAAGGATGCCCAGGGGCAACACCAAGCGATCGAGAACGCGTGCGGATTGACCTTCCAGAGGCACCGCTGAGAGCGCGCGGCGGCCAAGCCTGCTCGGCAACAGACCCATCAAGGCTGGGATCACGGTCATCGCCACAAGAAAGGCGATCAGCACGCCGAGCCCTGCAATCACGCCGAGCTGGTTCATGCCGATGAACGCTGTCGGTGCGAACGAGAAAAACGCCAGCGCCGTCGTCGGTGCCGTGAGGACCAAGGCCGTCCCAATCTTCCGCGCGGTGCGATAAAAGGCTGTGCGGGTGGCGATGCCTTGGCCCAACGCCTCACGCAGGTGCACCAGAAGATGGATCGCGAAATCCGCGCCCAAACCCACCATCAAGACCGTGAAGGCCACGGAGATGAGGTTCAATTGGTCAAAAAGCGTGACAGCGATGCCTGCGGTCAACAACACCGACAGAACGATCGAGACCAAGCACGCCGCCACCATCAGCTTGGAGCGCAGCGCCGAAAAAAGAAGCACCGCCACCAGGACACCAGACAGCGCAAAGGCCCCGCCGATCCCCCGCGAGACGGCATCGAGCTCTTCGGTGCGTAAGACCGGATCGCCGGTGATCATCACCTCAGCGGCAAGGCCTGTTTCGCGGCGCACGGTTTCGGCGGCTGCGAGGATGGCGTCTTTGACGCTTTGCGCGGGGCGCAGGCGTTCATACTCGAGCGCGGGCTGGATGGTGAAAAGGATCCGCGAGGCGGGGTCCTCATCGGGGCTCAAAAGCGATTGCCAAGACAAGACGGCGTCCTCGTCCGACAGCACATGGGCGAGGGACGCGTAGAGGGCATCGAGCGTTTCTTGGTCCGTGCCGAAATCGCTGTCCTGTTCGGAGGCGTCGGCGAGGGCATCGAAAAGTGTCGCCACGGAAGGATCAGGGCCTAAACGCTCCAACAAAGGCGCGGCCTTGGTGAGCTTGCTCAAGAGGTCTTCAAGCTCGGTGACGTCCAGATAGAGAAGACCGTTTCGCTGGAAAAACGGCTCGGCGGGTCCCGCCAACAGCGCAACGACTTCAGGACGGCCCCGTAAACGCTGCGCCAGCTCATCGGTGAAAGCCGAGGCTTCGTCGGGGGTCGCGGCATCGACCACGACCAGCACCTGCTCGCTCAGTTTCGGGAAGGCTGCGTTCACCGCGGCCGAGGCCTGCCGGAAGGGGGTATCGGGGCTGATCATCTCCGAGGTATCGGTGCTGATCGCCAGGCGGCTTGCGACTTGCCAGGTGGCAAGCGCGGCCATGGCCATCCAAAAGATCAGGGTCAGCCAACGAAAACGGCTCGCAAAAGCCATGATCCGCCAGAGCA
>JBCCTG010000091.1:0-6607 GCA_039198735.1 Pseudomonadota bacterium
CGTTCACGGCATCAAAGGCTGCAAGCAAGCGCTGCCGTCCCTCGCGATTGATCGAATTCACGGCATTGCGAAGCTGCGCTGCCGCTTCATCGCAATCGCCGCGCTCACGTCGCAAAGTTGTGAGGCGCTCATCAACCTGTTCTTTTTCTTCCGTAGCAAGAAGGTTGACAGCACCCATGCGTTCGCGTTCACGCTCCAACTTATCGGCTTGTGCCGTCAGTGCGTCAACGGATGTTCCGTCGCCAATTTTGTGAAGAAGTCCCGGTACGGCCTCTTCATCGACGCCCGCCTCTTCGAGAATCTCATCGAGGCGAGCCCGAGCACCGCGCAATTCTGCTGCCAATTCAGCCGCGGTTTCGCGCGCTGCTCCAGCTCGTGCTTCAGCTTCCCGCCGGGTGCGGTCCGCTTCCGATGTGCGATTTTGAAGAGCACCGACCCGCTCTTGCGCACCGGTCCAGAGCTCTTTGGCACCGGTCGCGGCGGTCTTAAGATTGGCGAGCCGTGAGGCTTCTTCCTCGGTATCGGTCTTGTGGTTGACGAGATCGCGTTCAAGCCGTTTTTTCTCGGTGGAGAGCTGAAGAAGGCGTTGCTCCGCAGCCTGACGACGATCGTTCCAAGCGTTGATCGACTGTTCCGATTGCTTGAGTGTATCGCGTCGCTGGGTGCTGGTGCGCCGGTGTTCGGCAGCTTGACCACGGGCCCGGCCAGCATCCCGGCGGGCATCGTCCCGACACACCCGCGCTTCATTAAGGGCAGCTTCCAGGCTCTCTCCCATATTTTCAGCTTGCGGAAGGCTGCCCATCCGCTCTTGCGCTTCTGCAAGCGAGGCGCGACTGGCATCGATTTGCTCTTGAAGGGACTCGTGTTTCAAGGCGAGAGTTTCGCTTTGGCGTTCGAGGTCTTGAAGCGTTGTTTCAGCCTGCCGATGCTCTCTTTGTGCGTCCTCGTTCTGTGTACGGGCTTTTGTTGCCATCTCCTCGGCGATTTCAAGCGACGCCCGTGATGTTTCGACAACCAATGTGGCGCGCACGGCGGCGCTGGTGGCTTCACTGCGTTCGCCTTCGAGTTGGCGAAGGCGCGCAGCGGCGGCGAGCAATTCTTCAAGATGGCTGTCGGCTGCGCCAAGATGGCGATAACCATCCCAGCGCCAGAATTGCCCAGAGCGGTTCACCAGAACCTGGCCAGGTGTAAGTTCTTGCAACTGACCATCGGAGGGTTGATCATCAATCAATCCGATGGACGCAAAGCATCGCGTTAGTTCTTTGGGCGCATAAAGCCGTGATGAAAGAGGTTCTGCGCCTTCAGGCAGGGGCGGAAGAGCGAGAGGAGCACTGCCAAGATCCGTCCACACACGATCGTCATCACCGCCGAGTGCTGCACTGAGAGCCGGGCCGAGAACGGTAGTAAGTGCTGAACGTATGCTTTCGGGTGCATTGAGAACATGAAGAAGAGAGGTGCCTTCCCTTTTCTCCATAGGCGTGGGGACCAGGGGCTCAAGGACAGCCGCTTCACGATCGAGCAGTGCTAAAGTTTCCTTAGCCTGGCGCTGGGTGGCTTCGGCCGTGCGCAGGGTCTCTTGGTGGGCTTCCCGCTCCTCCGTCCGTAGGCGCAGCGCTTCGGAAGCCTCGTCGAGCACATGGCGCGCTTGGGCTTCCCGCTCTTTGGCGGCCTCAAGGGCCGTGTCGTCAATAGTATCAAGATCGGCAAGGCGCGCGGACAGACGCTCATGGGCATCGTGTCGCTCGCGCAGGTGCCGTTCGGCATTGTCCCGTGCACGGATAGCTGCCCGTGCTTCCGCTGCTGCGTCGGCCATGCGCTGTTGGTGCGTCTCAAAAGACTTTTCGGCCTCGATCAGGGCTGCGTCGGCTTCAAGAGCTTTGCGCTCAAGATCGGTTTTAATGTCTGCCTCGGAAGAGAGGTCGTCTTTGAGCTGATCGATACGCTGGCTGGCCGTGGCGATTGCCGTATCGGCTTCACGGAGGAGGGCGGTCTCCCGCTCTTCATCCGCACCAATCCGTTCAAGCGAACGGGCGCAATCCTCCGCGGCTTGCCTGCGCAAAGCGGCTTCGTTCTCGAAGCTTTTGAGTTGCGCCTCGGCCTCGGCCATGGCGGTTGCCGCTTCACGTTCAGCGTCGCGAGCTTCATCCACCAGTGCCGCCAGTCCGCTGGCTTCCCTATCGGCGTGGGCGGCGGCTTCGGTGACCTCTGCCACGGCGATCCGCTGGGCGGCCATTTGACGGTCAAGTTTTTCGTGGCCAGCAAAAGCATCGCGCACCCGACCAATGGTTAGGGCAGCTGAGACCTCTTTGATCTCCTCACTGATCTCTTTGTAGCGTTTCGCTTTGCGTGCCTGGCGGGCAAGTTGCTCCGACTGCACATCGAGCTCGCCGATCACGTCGTCGAGGCGCTCAAGATTGTCCGCCGCGGCCTTGAGGCGCAATTGAGCCTCATGCCGCCGGGCAGCAAGACCGGTAACGCCAGCGGCCTCTTCCAAAAAGCGGCGGCGGGCGGTGGGTTTGGCATTGATCAGTTCCGAGATCTGTCCCTGGCGGACAAGCGCAGGCGAAGTCGCGCCGGTGGAGGCGTCAGCGAACAGCATTTGCACATCCCGTGCACGGACTTCCTTCCCATTGATCGAATAGGCCGAAATCGAACCATCAGCGCGCCGAAGAACCCGCCGGGTCACGGTGATCGTCTCATGATCATTGAACGCCGTCGGCGCTTTGCGTTCGGAATTGTCGATCTCAAGGCTCACCTCGGCCCAACTGCGCGCCGGGCGCCCGCCAGCGGTGCCAGCGAAAATCACCTCATCCATGCCCGAGGCGCGCATAGCCTTGGCGCTGTTCGCGCCCATCAGCCAGCGAAGCCCCTCGACAAGGTTCGACTTGCCGCAGCCATTGGGCCCGACAACACCGGTGAGACCCGGTTTGATCTCGATCTCAACCGGTTCAACAAAAGATTTAAAGCCGCAGAGGCGCAAGCGATCAAAGCGCATGGTTCTCGTCCCGTCGACGCACGCTCATCGCACGCCAGATCGTTAACCTATACGATTCGAGGCTCAGCTACGCTTTTCCAATTCAGCCTCGATCGCGGCGATGGCATCGTCCGGTGTGCGACCGATATCGAGGGTCTTGCCGTCCACCGCTAGCGACGGTGTGGCGGAGACGCCGTCGTCGCGGCCTTGCTCGATGGATGCGACGATCACATCGCGAATGTCCTCGCGGGCAAAGCACGTCTGGAAGCCTTCATCGTCGATCCCCGCCTGGGCGGCGATGTTGCGCAGTTCCGCGCCTGGTTCTTGGCTGAACATCCAGGATTGCTGGGTTTTGTAGAGGGCATCGATCATCGCGAAATAACCCTCTGGCCCCGAATCGGTGGCGGCACAGCGGGCTACGATGAAACCAGCTTGCGCAAGGCGCACGGGCGCTGTGGGAAACTCGCGATACACAAAGCGCACCTGACCGGTGTCGATGAACCGCTCTTTGATTTGCGGGAAGGTCTCCTTGTGGAAAGTCGCGCAATGTGGGCAGGTGACCGAGGCGTATTCGATGATGGTGAGCGGCGCATCGGGGCTGCCGATCGCCATGTCTTCCGCCGCGCGGCTGCCTTCGGGGGCCTGTACCAATTCCGGTTCGGAAGCTGTTTCTGATGAGGCCGCATCTTGGGTTTCTTGGTCAGCCGCCGTTTCGGCCGAAGCGCTTTTAGCTTCAGACATTTCGGTATCGGCTTTGCCTCCACAAGCGAGGAGGGCGAGAAGGGAAGCGGCCATGGCGAGGCGAGAAAGCATATGGGTCATGGACTTTCTCTAACCGATTGATCTGCGCCCGCCTACTCCCCCTTGCGATCAAACGATCGGCGCATAGCGGTTAGGGCTTCGTCGAGGCGCGAGGGGCTTTTCGGCGCGGGTTTGGGCGCAGGGGTTTCTGCTGCAAGTCTTTGGGACGCCCAGGCTTTGACCTCTGCACCCTGGCGAATGACGATCCGGCTGAGCCTTGGAAGGCCCAAGCGTTGGCGCACCCGGCCGAGGAGGGCCTCTTGAGCATACTGAATTTTCATGGCCGCCGCGCCGCTTTTGACGCTGAGTTCGAGGGCCTGGGTGCGGCCACGGCTGATGATCCTGATCGGCCGGCAAAGCGGCGCAAGCTCCGGACCGGCAATCTTTGGCCATTCCGAGGCGAGCCGCGGGTCCATGGCGCCGGAGGCTTTGGCAAGTCGCGCGATATGGGGACCGAGGGATTTGCTCACCGAAGGGGCGGCGCGCCGCACGGGGCGTGTGCGAAACTCTGCAGCTTGCGGATTGTTGGTGGGCCTGCGCATAGAGCAAGAGATGACCGATCCGATCGCCCCTGACAAGGACACGTCCGCCCGTTTCGCCGATGACCTTTTGGCCTGGTATGATCGCGAGGCGCGGGTTCTCCCCTGGCGCGTGGGCCCGCATGATTCTGGGCGTCAAGCCCCTTATCGGGTGCTGGTTTCTGAAGTGATGCTGCAGCAGACCACCGTCGCGGTTGTGGAAAAAAGGTACCCGGAGTTTCTCGAACGTTTTCCCGATGTGCGGGTGCTGGCCCGTGCTGACGAAGCCGATGTGACCGCGGCTTGGGCCGGGCTTGGTTATTATCGCCGTGCCCGCGCACTTCATGCTTGCGCAAAAGCCGTTGTCCAGGATCACGATGCGGTGTTCCCGGAGGATGAGGCAACGCTTCGGACCCTGCCGGGGGTGGGGGATTATACCTCGGCGGCCATTGCGGCCATTGCCTTCGATGCACCAGCGGTGGTGGTGGACGGCAATATCGAGCGGGTGATGGCGCGCGTCGGTTTGATCGACGCGCCGCTGCCCAAGGGTAAGAAAGCCATCAAAGCTGCCGCCGCTGCACGCACGCCCCAGAAGCGCGGCGGTGATTATGCCCAAGCCTTGATGGATCTTGGCGCACGCATCTGCCGGCCCAAAGCGCCCAATTGTCTTTTATGTCCGATCAGGGACCATTGTTTGGCCGCTGCATCGGGGGATCCTGAGCGGCTGCCGGTGAAGGCGCCTAAGAAAGACAAGACAACCGTTTACGGACGGATCTTTGTTTTTCAAAATGAGGATCACCAGGTGCTCTGTGTGCGTCGTCCGGCAAAAGGTCTTTTTGCCGGAATGCTGGGTCTGCCCGGCGATGGCTGGGATGGATCGAATACTATGACGTCGAAGATGACAGGGTTTAAGGACAAAGGGTCAGTGTCCCATATCCTCACCCACCGGCGGCTTAAGATCGATGTCTTTGTCAGCGCCCAGCAACCTCAAGGCATCAAAGGTGAGTGGGTCAGCCTCGACGAAGCGCAAGCGAGTTTACCGACACTGTTCGTCAAGGCATTGGAACGCGCCCTTAACTAGGACGACTACGAATGGTTTGGCGTAGGTCATCGATTGGCGTGTACTGACCGCTCGTTTCTTCATAATGCCAATAGGTCCAGCCATTGCAACTTGGCGCGTTTTGCAGCTTGGCCCCCACCTTGTGGATCGATCCCTCCATCGTCGCTGTGGAGAGGGAGCCGTCGGCTTTCACGCGGGCGGAATATTTTCGTTTGGGGCAATAAAGCTTGGTGCCGGGGCGTAAGAGACCGGCTTCCACCACTTGCCCAAAACCCACCCGCGGCGCTTTGCGCGGTGCGGGGAGGGGGGTGACGTCACCGATATCGGCTGGCGGCGTGGCCGCTTCAATCCGTTCCTGGGCGGCTTCGATATAAGACTTGTCCCTCTCGATACCGATAAATTGGCGACCGAGACGCTTTGCGACAGCGCCGGTGGTTCCCGTACCGAAGAATGGGTCGAGAATGATGTCACCGGGATGGGTCGTGGCCGTGATGATCCGGTGCAGGAGCGCTTCGGGTTTTTGTGTGGGGTGCAACTTTTGCCCGTCATCTTTCAAACGCTCCGCCCCCGTGCAAAGGGGAAAAAGCCAGTCGGAGCGCATCTGCACATCCTCATTGGCGGCTTTCAATGACTGGTAATTAAACGTTACCCGCGCCTTCTCACTGCGCCCGGCCCAGATCAGGGTTTCGTGCGCATTGGTGAAACGGGTGCCGCGGAAATTGGGCATCGGGTTGCTCTTGACCCAGACGACATCGTTCTGGATCCAAAAGTCAAGATCTTGGATCAGCGCGCCAAGGCGGTAAATGTTGTGGTACGAACCAATCACCCAAAGCGCGCCATTTTTGCGTAAGACCCGGCGGGCCTCGGTCAGCCATGCGCGGGAGAACGCGTCATAGGTTTCAAAGCTTGAAAACCGATCCCAATCCGCATCAACGCCGTCCACATGGCTCTGGTCAGGGCGGGTCAGATTGTCTTTGAGCTGAAGGTTGTAAGGCGGATCAGCGAAGACGAGATCCACCGATCCATCAGGCAGTTTGGCCATCTCCTCGATGCAGCAGCCGTTGAGGATGGTGTTCGTCTCAACGTCGTTCATACCCACGCTCCGTTTGGCCAAGGCCCACGGTTTGAGTCCCCCAGATGAAGAGACTGTTAATCCGTTGATCCGTAGGCTGTTAACGAAGGTTAAATAAGCCTTAAGCGAGAATCTTCGTCAAGAACGATTGGCGGTGGTGCGCAGTGGGTCCAAGGGCCAGA
>JBCCTG010000092.1:0-6497 GCA_039198735.1 Pseudomonadota bacterium
CAATGATGATCCCCTCCTCCATACGGACATCAGGAACAGCTTGCTTCGTAAACGGAATAAGCAAGAGTTGCCCCCCTTTTAAGGCAATCTCCACCACATCCCCCGCACCGAAATTTTGCACGGCCCGCACCTGGCCCAGCTCATTCCCATCAGGATCAATAACCCGTAGCCCGACAAGGTCGGCGATGTAGAAATCGTCCTCGTCTTGCGTTTCTGGAAGACATGCGCGGGGGACCGAAAACAAGGCCCCTTTCAAGGGTGCACAGTCTTCAGGTGTTTTGATACGAACATCACGGCATAAAAAAAGGCGGAGCTTCAGGGCACGGACCTTTTGAGGGTCCAGCCGCGTACCGGAGGGAGATGTCAAAGGGCCGTAATCGAAAACGGAGGAAGGATCCTCCGTGAACGAACGCAATTTGAATTCACCGCGCAGACCGTGGGGTCCCGCGAATTGCGCGACCACCACCTCCTGGCGCTCTTTGCTCGGCGGGGCCAAGGCCTCGCCTTACTCAGCCGCGGCTTCGTCTTCAGCCGGAGCTTCCGCCTCGGCCTCACCGGCGCTTGCTTCAGCATTGGCAGCTTCGGCTTCGGCGGCCTTGCGCGCCTCTTCTTTTTCGCGCTTCTCTTCAATGCGCTCTTTGGCCTTTTGGCCAGGCTCACCCTTGTTCGGGTTGTTGCCGTGCTCCCACTTCACAAGACCGGCAGCGCCTAAGAACCGCGCCACGCGGTCCGTAGGCTGCGCACCTTTTTCAAGCCAATGCTTGCAGCGATCAAGATCAAGCCGCACACGGTCTTCTGAGTCCTTGGGCAAAAGGGGGTTGTACGTACCAAGCTTCTCAATAAAGCGGCCATCGCGCGGCATACGAGCGTCGGCCAGCACAACGCGGTAATAGGGGCGTTTTTTCGATCCGCCGCGGGCGAGCCTAATTTTCAGGGACATGGGTTACTCCTCTTTCAGTTCGATGATGAGAGACGGCTCTCCATAGATCCGTCCGTCTTCTGTACAATTGACATAAATCGCCTCGTCGGCTATCTCGACAGCAAAACGCGAGGCGAGCCTTGAGGCGGGGTTAGCATCACGGTGGGGACGAACGACGACGCTCGCCTCGGTGATCTCGTTGCGCCGATTGGAGACGATCACTTTGAGATCGTCGATAGGCCCGGCGGTGAACTCGGCAACAGTGCGGCGAAAGCCTCCGCTTTGTTTGATCAGCTCAAAGCCGTCAAGGGCATGCACCGACTGAACGGCGCAGTCCGGATCAATCGGCTCAAGCGCATAATTCATGGAGCTGACAAAAGGGTGCTGCGCGCAAGCGCCCAGGGCCATAAGAGGAAGCGTGCGGATCATTTCTTCTTCGGCCCACCGAGACCGGGAAGGCCAGGAAGCCCACCGCTACCAAGCCCTGGCAACCCGCCCGGCGGAAGGCCGCCGCTGCCCATACCGGGCAAACCGCCGCCTTGGGGGGGCATCATCCCGCCCCCGCCCATGCCGCCGCCAAGGGCCTGGGCCAATTGCTGCGCCATGCCGCGCTTGCCGCCCTTCCCCATTTTTTTCATCAGTGTGCTCATGCCTTGATAGGATTTGAGCAAACGGTTCACATCCTGCACCTGCACGCCCGAGCCCGCTGCCACCCGTTTCTTGCGAGAGGCATTCATCAGCTTGGGGTTCTTCCGCTCCTTCTTCGTCATGGAACGGATGATCGCCTCTTGACGTGCCAGCTCTTTGTTATCGAGGCCAGCTTCGGCGGCATCCTTGAGCTTGCCCATGCCGGGCATCATGCCCATGATCGCGCCCATACCGCCCATCTTGCGCATCTGCGCGAACTGATCGGCGAGGTCGTCGAGATCGAACTGGCCTTTGGCAAGCTTTTTGGCCTGACGTTCGGCTTTCTCCTGATCAATGTCCTGGGCAGCTTTTTCGACCAAGCCGACAATATCGCCCATGCCCAGGATACGGCCCGCCATGCGTTCAGGATCAAACGCATCAAGAGCATCGATCTTCTCACCGACACCGGCGAATTTGATCGGTGCGCCGGTGACCTCGCGCATGGAAAGCGCAGCGCCGCCGCGACCATCGCCGTCAAGCCGGGTGAGGACCACGCCGGTGACGGGTACGCGCTCCTTGAAACGCTCCGCTGTTTGAACAGCGTCCTGACCAGTCAGGGCATCGAGCACCAGGAGGGTCTCAGCGGGGTCGGTCTTGGCGTGAATCTCAGCCACTTCCGCCATAAGCTGCTCATCAATCGAGAGCCGACCGGCGGTATCGAGCATCACGATGTCAAACCCCTGAAGACGTCCAGCTTCGATCGCACGCTGAGCGATTTGCACCGCTGACTGACCTTTGACGATCGGCAAGGTTTTGACCTCTGCCTGCTCGCCCAGGATCGCGAGCTGCTCCATCGCCGCGGGCCTCCGGGTGTCGAGGGAGGCCATCAAGACCTTCTTTTTCTCAAACTTTTGAAGGCGCAGAGCAATTTTTGCGGTGGAGGTGGTCTTGCCCGAACCCTGAAGGCCGACCATCAAGATCGGCACGGGGGCAGGACGGTTGAGAAGCAGCTCATGATCGCCCGCGCTGCCGCCCAAAGTCTCCACCAGGACATCATTGACGATTTTGACGACCTGCTGGCCCGGCGTTACAGATTTCAGGACCTCGCGGCCCACCGCGCGATCTTTCACCTTGGCAACGAAGGTCCGCGCCACCGGCAGGGCCACATCCGCCTCGATCAGCGCGACGCGCACCTCGCGCAAGGCCTCGGTGACGTCCTCCTCGGTGAGGGCGCCGCGGCCGCGCAGGCGATCGAAAACCCCGCCAAGTCGCTCTGAAAGCGTATCGAACATAACCAATCCCTTCGTTCAAACGCCATTGGCCGCCGCGAGGGCGTTACCCCGGCGGCGGGACATCCCCGGCCCCGGCCCTCATTGTCAACTGAGGGGGTCGTGCCGGTGGACGCGCGAAATCATGAGCGCTGTACCGAATTGTGAAGAATGCAACTACGCGCCTGGACCTGCGGCGTCAATTGGGGCGGTTGTCAAACGTCGAAGCGCCCAAGCTGCTCCTTTTTATGAAGATCGGCGGCAGGAAAAACCCCGCCATTCATCACGCCATAGACACCATGCGGCAGGGTTTGCGCCGCGATCACGGCACCGCCGAGATTGAAGCTCGCATCGGATTGAAAGAGTGAATGGGGCCGCATAGCGCCGGTGATGACGATGGTTTTGGTGATGTCGCAACCGGCAAGATACCGCGCCGTCTCCCCCATGGTCGACGTGCCATGGGTGATGACCACGCCCTCCTCCGCTGCAGCAACAATCCGCTCACAGAGGAGCTTTCGGTGGGCTTCGGTCATCTCCAGACTGTCGATCTGGAAGAGCGGTTCTGTCTCGTGAGCATAGCAGCGGCCGTGGGCCAAAATCTCCGGGACCTGACTTTCCCCGGCCTCATCGAAAGTGATAGTCTCGGAACGCCAGTCATGGACTTTGTCGAGGGTGCCGCCGGTGGTCAGGATCCGGATCGGCTTCACGGCGCCCGCTCACTTTTGAGGAGGCCCTCATCAAGCTCACCTTCCCATTTGGCCACGGTGGTGGCAACCACTGCGTCACCCGCTACATTCGTCATGGTACGCATCATATCAAGAAGACGGTCGAAAGGGAAGATCAGTGCAACGATCAAGATGGCCGCTTTCGGATCGATGCCAATGGCCGTCAGGACTGCGATGGCCAGGAAGAGACTGGCCGAGGGGATGCCCGCCGTCCCGATTGATGCGGCGGTGGCGGTCACCGCCACGGTCACGTAATCTGTCAGGGAAAGCTCCAATCCGACAGCTTGCGCCGCAAAAAGCGCAACGATGCCGAGATAGATGGACGTTCCATCCATGTTGATCGTCGCGCCCAGGGGAAGAACGGAACCAGCGATGGATTTCTTGACACCGATGTTTTCGGTCAGGTCGGCAATTGTGACCGGCAGCGTCGCCGAGGAGCTGGCCGTGGAATAGGCCGTGGACATGGCATCGAGAATACCGCGAAAGAACCTCAAGACCGGTAGATTGTTCACAACACGAACGATCCCGCCATAAACAAAGACGATCTGAAGAAGACAAGCAACATAAAGGGCGGCCGCAAGCTTCCCCAAATTGGCAAGAACCGAGAGGCCCTGGGTGCCAAGGACCCAGGCCATCAGTGCAAAGACACCGTAAGGCGCGAGCGCCATGACACCGCTCGTGATCTTGAGAACGACCTCAGCGGCACTCTCAATCGCCGCGCCGAAAGGTTTGCCCTTCTCTCCGGCCGCAAGAATGCCCATGCCCAAAACGATGGAAAAGAAAATCACGGACAAGATGTTGTCTTTGACCATGGCTTCGAGCGGATTGGCGGGAATGACATCGAGGAGCTGCTCAACGAAGCTGCGTTCGGCGGCGACAGCGCGTTCGAGACGCTCCGTCACCGAACCTTGTGCGCTGGCGTCCACCGAGAGGTAATCAACCCCCGCGCCTGGCTCAAAAAGGATGCCCATTAACATGCCGATCACAACAGCGAAGACCGTGGTCGCCATATAAAGGCTAACGGTGCGTATGCCGATAGAGCCAAGGCGCCTGGGATCACCAAGAGCAATCATGCCGGACGTCAGTGTCGTGACGATCAAAGGAATGATGAGCATCCGGATAAGCTTGATGAACGCATCACCGATCGGTTTCGCTTGAGCAGCCACCTCGCCAAAAACAAAACCCGCCCCGCCGCCAAGAACAAGCGCGACCAGCACCCTCGCCCACAGCGGCAAACCCTTCCGGCCTAAGGCAAACAATAGGGCGAATGCACCGAACAGGGCGCTCCAAAAGACAAAAATCATGGGTGGCGTCCTACTTATCTTTCACGGCTTCGACCGACAGCCCAAGCTCATGAGAAAAATAAGCAAAGACCAGCGCCGTGCGGTGGGCATACTGACGAAGATTGGCCGCCGCGCTGTGGCCGCCTTCGATATTCTCGTAATAGAAGAAAGGATGCTCTTGCTCATCCATCCGTGCCGCGAATTTTCGGGCGTGGCCTGGATGCACACGGTCATCTTTGGTGGAAGTGTAGATCAAGGCCCTTGGATAATCCGTATCGGCATCAAGGTTGTGATAAGGCGAGATGCGTTCAAGAAAGCTGCGTTCGTCGGCAAGATCGGGGCTGCCATACTCACCGACCCAGGATGCGCCGGCGAGGAGCTGATCATAGCGCAGCATATCGAGAAGCGGCACCGCAATGGCGACGCCTCCGTAAAGCTCAGGCGCCTGGGTCATGGTCACGCCCACAAGAAGGCCACCATTGGAGCCGCCATAGATACCAAGCTGCTTCGGTGTGGTGATCCCGCGATCGATGAGGTCACGGGAGATCGCCTGGAAATCATCATAGATAATCTGACGTTTGGTTTTAAGGCCCGCTTGGTGCCAAGACGGTCCGTACTCACCACCGCCGCGAATGTTGGTGGTGACATAAACACCGCCGCGTTCCAGCCAGAGCTGACCCGCGATTGCGCCGTAAGTGGGCAGGATCGAGATCTGAAAGCCGCCATAACCATATTGGATGGTCGGTGCAGGACCTTTGTCCAAGGTCGATTGCAGCGCTGTCACCGTATAAGGAATTCGAGTGCCATCCGATGATCGAGCCTCAAAACGCTGGCTGACCATCCCTTCGGCCTCGAAGAAGGCAGGGGCCTGGCGGAAGGCGCGCAGCTTATGACCCGCAGCGATGAAGTGTGTTTCCGGTGTCAGCGGATCTTCGAAGGTGGCGATCAACATGCCCGTGGCCTCATCCATTGAAGCGACAGTGGTGACACCGCCCTCGGGCAGATCCACATCCAGACCTTGCCAGCCGCGAGGACCCTTTTCGAACCGCACCACCCGGCCAGCAATATCGTCGAGGAGGCTGATGACGACACCGTCTTCATACGTGGCGACATCCTCCACCGCCGAAACCTCGGACGGTGCATAAAGGAGCGTGACTTTCCCTTTCGCCCCATCGAAAGCCGCCACACTGCCCAAAGGGAAGCTTGCGCCTTTATAAGCCCAGTCTTCATTCAGTGAGACGATGAACGCGCCCGATGCGACCCCGCGCAGCTGCGCTTTTTTCGGGAAAGGCAGCCGCGTCAGCGCGCCATCAGCGCCGAGCACCATCCAGTTGAAATCGTAGAAAGTCTCACCGTGAAAAACGCCGCCGCGATAGCTTTCGCCGTCATAAAAAGACATCGCAAAGGACCAGATGTCATCCGCGCTCGCCTCGAAAATCGTTTCGGCCTCGGAAAGGCTCTGACCTCGCGACCATTTTCGCACCTGCCTTGCATAGCCGCTCTCGGTCATCGTGCCGTCACCGAAATCGGTGCCCACCAGCAGAGTGTCCGCATCGAGCCATGCCACCGAGGATTTGGCTTCGGGAACCAAGAAGCCGTCATCGACAAACGCCTTCGCCTCCGTATCGAACTCACGGATGACCGCAGCATCCGAGCCGCCCCGCGATAGGGTCAA
>JBCCTG010000093.1:0-6483 GCA_039198735.1 Pseudomonadota bacterium
CCTCAAGCTCCAGCACTTGGCCTTCGATCCATGATTGGCGCTCTTTGGCTGCGTGATACTCAGCGTTTTCCGAAAGGTCGCCATGGGCGCGGGCTTCGGAAATCGCCTGGATCACCGCGGGGCGCTCCACCGATTTTAAACGTTTGATGTCCGCTTCGAGTTTTTCAAACCCGGCCCTGGTCATCGGGAACTTGTCCATCGATCCCTACTTTCTCGAGGTTACGCGCCTTCGCGTTAATCGCGGCAGCGTCGTTGGGGGATCAGCGGTTGTAATCCTGGAGAGGCCGGACTTCAAGACCACCCCGGCGTAAGGCTTCAATGGCGCGGACCGCAGCATGGGCACCGTTGAGGGTGGTGATGCAAGGGATCCTGCGCTGGAGCGCGGTGGTGCGGATGGAGCGGCTGTCGGCAATCGATTGCGCCGTTTCGGTGGTGTTGAAAATCATCTGCACCTGCCCGTTGATCAACTCATCGACGATATGCGGTTGGCCTTCGAGGACTTTGTTGATGCGTTTCACCGGCAGGCCCTGTTCGGCCAACCAATCTTGGGTGCCGCCGGTGGCGATGAGCGAAAAGCCGAGCTTCACGAGATCTTTCGCGGCGCGGCTGATGCCCTCCTTGTCCTGATCTTTGACGGAGATGAAAACGGTGCCTTCGAGCGGCACGGTGACACCGGCCGCAATCAGCGATTTGGCACGGGCTTCGTCAAAGCTGTCGTCGATGCCCATCACCTCGCCGGTGGAGCGCATTTCGGGGCCGAGCACCGTATCGACGCCAGGGAAGCGGGAGAAGGGGAAGACCACTTCTTTGACAGCTGTATGCTGAAGTTTCCGTGGTTTGAGGTCAAACTCCATAAGCTTTGCACCGGCCATCACGCGGGCACCGATTTTGGCCACGGGGACACCAGAGGCTTTGGCGACAAAAGGCGCGGTGCGGGAGGCGCGAGGGTTCACCTCGATGAGGAAGATCTCCCCCTCTTTGATCGCGTACTGCACATTCATCAAACCGCGCACACCCAAAGCCAGGGCGAGCGCCTGGGTCTGGCGCTCAAGCTCTTGGATCAAAGCGTCGTCCAAGGAATAAGGCGGCATGGAGCAGGCGCTGTCGCCGGAGTGCACACCGGCTTCTTCGATATGCTCCAAGATCCCTGCGATATAGACATCCTCGCCGTCACAGATCGCGTCGACATCACATTCAATGGCGCTATCGAGATAGTGATCGAGGAGAAGCGGCGCCTGCGGAGAATAATAGACGTCACTGCCCTCAAGGTAGCGAGCGAGCGATGGCTCGTCCCGGACAATTTCCATGGCGCGACCGCCGAGGACGAAGGAGGGGCGGGTGACAAGCGGGTAGCCAACCTTGTCGGCCGCGGCGAAGACTTCCTCACGGGTCGAGGCGGTGGTGCCGGCTGGCTGTTTGAGGCCCAGCCGGGTCACGAGGTCTTGGAATTTTTGGCGATCTTCGGCGAGCTCAATCGCTTCCACCGGCGTGCCGAGGATGGGCACACCAAGATCCGCAAGCGGACGGGCCAGGTTGAGCGGCGTTTGCCCCCCATACTGAACAATCACGCCGAGAAGCTCACCTTTTTCCATCTCACGACGGATGAGGGCCAGGGTGTCTTCGCCGGTCAGGGGTTCGAAATAGAGCCGGTCCGAGGTGTCATAATCCGTTGACACCGTTTCGGGGTTGCAGTTGACCATGATGGTCTCAATACCTGCCTCTTCGAGGGCAAAAGCTGCGTGCACGCAGCAATAGTCGAACTCGATGCCCTGTCCGATACGGTTGGGACCACCGCCGAGGATGATGACTTTCTTGCGGTCGGAGACATCCGCTTCGTCCTCGCCGTTCGGTTCATAGGTGGAGTAAAGATAAGGCGTGCCTGACTTGAATTCACCGGCGCAGGAATCGATCCGCTTGAAGACAGGGGCGACATGCAGCTCTTCGCGCAGCTCCCGCACCTCGGCGGCGGTGCCATCGGCAAGCTGGGCCAGCCGCTCGTCGGAGAAGCCCATGCTTTTCAGCTTTTGGAGGGCGCGGCTGTCAGTGGGCAAACCTTCGCGGGCCACCCCCGCCTCGGCCTCAATGATGCCTTGCATCTGCTCGATGAACCAGGGGTCATAGGCTGTCACCATACGGACTTGTTCGGTGGGCAGACCCATGCGCAGGGCTTGGGCCGCCACCCGCAGGCGTTCGGGCGTGGCCGCGGCCAGGGCTTTCCTGAGGGCCGCCGCGTCATCGTCACCGCCGATGCCTTGAATGGCGATGGGGTCGAGGCCCGAAAGGCCCGTCTCCAAACCGCGTAGAGCTTTTTGCAAGCTCTCCTGGAAGGTCCGACCAATGGCCATCACTTCGCCCACGGATTTCATCGCCGTGGAGAGGTTGGGTTTGGCGCCGGGGAATTTCTCGAAAGCAAAGCGCGGGATCTTGGTGACCACGTAATCAATGGAGGGTTCGAAGGACGAAGGGATGACCCCGCCTGTAATGTCGTTCCTCAACTCATCAAGGGTGTAGCCAATCGCCAACTTGGCCGCGACGCGGGCGATGGGGAAACCTGTGGCCTTCGAGGCGAGGGCGGATGAGCGGCTCACCCGCGGGTTCATTTCAATCACCACAAGGCGGCCATCGGCTGGATTGACAGCAAACTGAACATTGGAGCCGCCGGTCTCCACGCCGATCTCGCGCAACACCGCGATGGAGGCCGTGCGCATGATCTGGTATTCTTTGTCCGTAAGCGTCATGGCCGGAGCGACAGTGATCGAGTCCCCTGTGTGCACACCCATGGCATCGACATTTTCGATGGCGCAGATGATGATGCAATTGTCCGCGCGGTCGCGCACCACCTCCATCTCATACTCTTTCCAACCAAGGAGCGACTCGTCGATCAGCACCTGGCCCACGGGCGAGGCATCAAGCCCTGCACGGATGATCTCGGCAAACTCGTCCCGGTTGTAGGCAATCCCGCCGCCTGTGCCGCCCAAGGTGAACGCGGGGCGGATGATCGCCGGAAGGCCGATCTCGTCAAGCGCCTTCATCGCATCGGCATAACCTTGGATGCGGTCATAGCCTGTGATCCTGCCGTTCTCGTCTTTGATGGGAGGCGAGGAGGCAATGGCTGAACGCGGGTTTTCAAGCCCGATCGTATCCATCGCGACACGGAATTTCTCGCGGTCCTCGGCTTTGTCGATGACATCGGCGCGGGCACCGATCATCTCCACGCCGTATTTTTCAAGCACACCACTGGCATCAAGGGCCAGGGCACAGTTGAGGGCCGTTTGGCCACCCATGGTGGGGAGGAGGGCATCGGGCCGCTCCTTGGCGATCACTTTCTCCACGAACTCAGGCGTGATCGGTTCAATATAGGTGGCGTCGGCAAACTCCGGGTCCGTCATGATCGTGGCGGGGTTCGAGTTCACGAGGATGACCCTGTAGCCCTCCTCTTTGAGGGCCTTCACCGCCTGGACACCTGAGTAATCGAACTCGCAGGCCTGGCCGATGATGATGGGCCCTGCGCCGATGATTAAGATGCTCTCAAGGTCGGTGCGTTTCGGCATCAATGGGGCTCCCGGAATTCTAGGCAAACAGCCGGTGCACTACGCATGTCGGGCGCGCCATGCAATGGGCAGTTTCGCGCGCGGGGGCTCTTCAGGGGGCCATGAGAACGGCCACCGTCGCAAGAGCCGCAAAAACAAGGGTGCGCCCTTCGGTGACGGGGCTGATTTTCATGACCCGGCTTCCGACCTTCCATGTCCAAGGAAGGGTGAGGACGGGGATCAGGGATGCTGTGATCACCGCCGCATCGGTTCCGAACACAAGGTAGGCCGCTGGCAGAGCCACCACGCGGGAGACAGCGGCAAAGGCGGTGATGCCGGAATAGCGCTTGCTGTCACCGGCGGAGATGATGGTTTGCTCCAGCAACACCGTCGGCGCGAAAAACAGCCTGAGCCCGATGAGCGGCACAAAATGCGCGGCTGCCCAATAATCCTCGGGGTAGTAATAACGAAAGAACACCTCATTGCCGACCATGAGCAGGACGAAAGCGCCCAAGGCACCGACATCGGCGAGCGCCCGGAAGCGCTTGTAAATCCCCGCCACGGTTTTTTTGTCCCGCCTCATGCATTCCGAAATGGCCGGGAAACAAACGGCCCGGATGACCGTTTCCAGCAAGCCTTGCAAAGCGACGACCCAGATGCCGGCGATGACGAAGAAGGCGAACTCTTCGGCGGTGAAATAATAGCCGAAGATAAACTGCCCGGCCCTGACGGCGAAAAGTGAGGCTAGAGAAGCGAGAACAATCCATTTGCCGAAGCTGAAGATCTCGCGGAAGCAATCCTGGTCCCACTCGAAGGTCATCCGCGGCCCTTTGATGACGGTGTGTGAGCCGATGACAACGAGGAGGGGTCTGAAGATTGCGCCAATCAGAAGCGCCCAGGGACCTGCACCGAGGAGGGCGGCCACGACCATCACAGGGATGGTGATGGCTTGCGCCGTGAAGCGGAGGATAGCGGGCGCCAGGAAACGCATCTCGCGCTGGGCCAGCATCATGCTGGTGGAGATGAACCCGCGAATGAGAACTTCCACGGCAGCGCCCGCCACGAACCAGGGTGCAATGGCAAGAGCATAGGTGCTTTCCGGCGGTAGGCTGTCGCGGGCCAGCCACAGCCCGAGCGCCACAGACCAGATGATCAGTGTAAGGAACGCATTTCGGGCCATGGTCATCAGCCAGACGGTGCGCAAGAATTTGGGATCATCGCCGCGCTCGCTGCGCACCACATTGGCGTTCAGACCGAAATCCGAAAGCATCTCCACCGCCGAGGAAATCGCAAAGGCGACAGCCATCAGACCAAAAGCTTCCGGCGCCAAAAGCCGCGCCATGATGAAGTTGGAGATCAGTCTTAAAACGTTGAAGCTGACCCGTGAGGTGAGCACCACCGAGGTGGCTTTGGCCGAATTGGCGAAAACCTCGCTGACGATGCCATCACCCATGACGAAGCGTTTGAGGCGCGCAGGGACGGGGATGCCGCGCGTCAGGGTCCAGCGGCCTGAGCCGCTCTCAGGCGAGGGTTTGTTGGCTTCGGACATGGGGTCTTTCTAGTATCCAAAAAGCCTTGGCTGGACGTTAGCGAAGTCTGGCTCAAGCTCGGCGATCAATGTGTCGTCGTCATCAATATTCTTTTCAGGTGGCTTTGCCGTTCGCGTGGCCTGTTCGGCAAGCGTTATTCGAACATAAGCGATGCTGAGCCCGATCAACGCCACACCCATGGTTCCGGAAATCCCGCGGAAACTCGTGGTGGTGAAGCCAATGAGATAGAGCACAATGGTGCCTGCCATGGCGCCGCCCAGATAACGCCACTCACGATCATCATCGATGCTGAGGGAGCGGGCTGTCTGAAGAGTTTTGATCGCTGTTCCGAAAAAGGTGGAGAGATAGAGAAAGAGCGCGATCAAACCATAGCGCAGCGCGGTGCCAAGGTGCGCATTGACGATATCGATGATGCCTTCGCCGGTTCGCAGGTCCTCGAAGGCCGGCTCTTCCATAAAAGTCTGGGACCCGAAAAGGGGATGGCTGGCGATCGAAGCCGATCCGACCTCCATCAGTCTTTGGCGATAACCAACCTCGCCTGTTCCTTGGGAGCCGATGAAAGGGATATAGTCCAAGATCGCTTGGCCTTGCGGGGTGAGTGCTGCGATCGCAGCGGCAAACGTCAAACCAAAACCAAACTTCATGGCCGTACCGACCGGATTTTGACGTGCAAGGAACATCACCATAAAGCCGATCAGCGCCGAAACCACAGGTCCGCGCGAGCCTGTGGTGAAGGCGCCGAGTATCAAGATCCCGATGATGGCGACCTTGCCGAGCTTGGACTGGATCGTGTGCATCACCCCGGTGAAGAGAACGAGAGCCATGGCCGTGATCAAGCCAAAATTGATCGGCTTGTCGGAAAAGGTCGACGAAATCCGCAACAGCCCGCCGCGCACTTTGACAAAATACTGACCGCCGAAAAGGTCATTGTTCCCGGCTGTATAGAAATTCCAGTAGAGCACGCTCGAAATGATCGCGATGACACCCGTAAAAGTCATGGCAATGACGAAATAGCGAATGATCCGCTCAAGATCCTCGCGGGTTTGCGGAAACCGGCTGAACACCAGGTATGTGGCAATCGAGCCTGTGACGGCCATGACCACACCGCGAAGACCGTTGGTGAGGGTGTTCTCCCGAAAGCTCAGCATCAGGATGAGAACTGCATAGGTGAGATAGAAGCGGTCGATGGCCGCAAAGCCAGGCAGACGATTGTTTTTCTTGATCGACAGCGCAATGGGAAAGAAAATGAATGCCGATACCAAAAAGCCCATGCTGATAGCGAGGGTGATAACTGGCTTCCACCAAGTTTAGAACATAGAATCTTAACGACAGAAACTTGGGTAAAACGCTTGATGCTTTATGCCCCAATATCTGGGTTGTGGATTGAGAAAGTTAAGTTTGAC
>JBCCTG010000094.1:0-6453 GCA_039198735.1 Pseudomonadota bacterium
CCGACGCCACCAGCAGTACAATCCGATCTCGAAGATCCGTCGAAAGGGCTCTTGCCATGGTCATGCCTCCTGACCATTCGAATCACTGTTCGGCAAATATGCAAACCCAAAAACGATTCAATTAAATCGCCCGAGGCTTTAGTGCTCAGAAGCCTGGGGCAATGGGCGAACGACCTCTGCCTGCACAATGCGAAAGTGTTCAGGTCGGGAACAGCGGTCACTTTCACTTATTTCCGTATTCATCCTGATGATTTTCTCAAACGCCGCATCACAACCAGAGAACCTATCATGCTGCGCCTCCGTATGCGTCCAGCTTAGTACGAAAGCCCGAACCTCGCGCAGGCGCCACGCTGCTGGCATACCCATTTGAAGGGAGATACGCTTGGCGGACCCTCCCGCCTCGCCAAAGAAACGAGCATCAAGTTCTCGCCAGTGGGTAGGCTGCATAGGGCAAGAGGTGAGCAAGTCCGAAGCATCTTGCGCAGTGATCACCTGTGACGAACGGCCACCATCGCAGCGTGGCTCAATGCGATAAATGGTTTCAACCACCGTCGGTTCTTCGTCGCACTGAGAACATGCGGCTTCACCGTCACGGTCTGATGAATCCGACTCTCTAAACTGCAGGATTAAGGGCTTATTGTAAATAATGTTGTATACGATTTCGCCAGTACCAGCAACACTGGTGGCAGCGAGGCCAAGTCGCCCGGCCCATTTAACAATATCCCAGAGGTAAGACGCCCACCACGGCGCTGGGCTAACAGGTTCAGCACGACCGTCCGTATGCTTAACGTGAATATCAAGCTTACAGCTCTCATCCTGTCCACCTTTGGAAATGATGATGCCAGAATTGTTGTTTCCACCAGCAGACGTTCCCGGTGTTGACATGCTCGCCCCCGCAAGTTGTTAACCTTACGGTAACATACCTGCAAAGGCGCGCCAATGATCAAATGAAAAGCGTCGCAGGAAACTCAAGATAACCTTTGATCACCTGGATAAATTCGGCGGCGTCATAGCCGTCCACCACCCGGTGGTCGAAGCTTGATGAGAGGTTCATCACTTTGCGCGCTTCAACTCCTCCGTGGGCGTTGAAACGGGGGATTTCGACGATCTTGTTAGGACCGATGATGCCCACTTCCGGGTGGTTGATGACCGGGGTGGTGGTCACACCGCCAAGGGGGCCAAGGGACGTCACCGTGATCGTTGACCCCGACAGCTCCTCACGCTTGGCGGAGCCATCGCGCGCCGCAGCAGAAAGCCGTTTGATCTCGTCCGCCATTTGCCAAAGATCCATGGTTTCGGCATGGCGCATCACAGGCACGATGAGGCCATGATCCGTCTGCGTAGCAATTCCCAAATGCGCAGCACCATACCGATGCACAACACCGTTATCATCATCGTAGCGTGCGTTCATTTGAGGGAAATCGCGGATCGCAAGGACAAGAGCACGGCAGATGTAAGACAGCACCGTGAGCTTGGGCTGGCTCTCCTGGCGACCTTTGTTCATATGCTGACGAAGCTCTTCCAGCGCCGTCATGTCAACCTCATCCACGTAAGTAAAATGCGGGATACGGCGCATCGCGTCTTGCATCTTCTCAGCGATCTTACGCCGTAGACCGATGACTTTGATCGCTTCAACATGGGTGTTTGGTTGACCCGCAGGCAGGCTGGAAGTTTTGGTCGCAGCGCCTGCGATGTAGCGGTCAAGATCCCCGTGGGTGATGCGGCTTTCAGGACCTGTGCCTTGCACCTGAGCGAGGTCAACACCGAGGGCCTCCGCCCTGGCCCGCACGGCTGGGGCGGCCTGCACTTTGCTGGAGGAAAGCGAAGATATGGCTGCTGGAGGCTCCTCCGGCAGCGGCGAAGGGATCGCCGCGGCTCGTTCCTCAGAAGCCGGAACAGCGCCCTCGATCTCGAGCTTGATGATTTCCGAACCAACGGCAATCGTCTCACCAACATCGGCACCGATCCAAGCAACCACACCTTCGCGGGGGCTCGGTATGTCCACGGTGGCTTTATCGGTCATCACGTCTGCAAGATTTTGATCCGGTGTCACCTTATCGCCGACCTTGACGTGAATCTCGGTAAACTCCGCCTCGGTGACACCCTCACCTACGTCGGGCAGTTTGATGGTGTAGACAGATTTTCCTTGTGAGGGTGCCGGGCCTGGGGCCGACACCAAAGGTGCATCGCCATGTTGCGCAGCATCGCTCTGTGCTTCGCCAGCGCCTTCAAGCTCGATCTTGATGATCTCTGTACCGACGGCCACCACTTCGCCCGGTGCAGGGCCAATCCAAACGATCTTGCCTTTGCGCGGGCTTGGCACCTCAACGGTGGCTTTGTCGGTCATCACATCGGCGAGGTTTTGATCGGGCTCGACACGATCGCCCACTTGCACGTGCAGCTCGACAAATTCCGCTTCGGTCACGCCTTCCCCGACATCGGGCAATTTGATCGTATGAACACTCATAACTATGATCCGTAGAATGATTGGTGAAGCGTTAGGCGCTCACGACTTTCTTAAGAGCCGCCGCAACCCGCTTGGGTCCTGGAAGATAGGCCCATTCTTGCGCGTGGGGGTAAGGCGTATCCCAGCCCGTCACCCGTTCGATGGGCGCTTCGAGGCTGTAGAAACAATGCTCTTGAACAAGGGCGGACAGCTCAGCGCCAAATCCGGACGTCTTTGTGGCTTCATGCACGATAACGCAGCGCCCTGTGCGTTTGACCGAGGCGACAATCGTTTCAAGGTCGAGCGGCATGAGCGAGCGCAGATCGATCACGTCGGCATCGACACCGGCGTCCTGGGCCGCGGCCATGCAAACATGCACCATGGTGCCATAAGCAAGCACGGTAACAGCATCACCTGCGCGGCAGATTTCAGCCGACCCCAGAGGAATTGTGTAATGGCCTTCGGGAACATGGCCATCCTCATGCTTGCTCCATGGTTGGAGCGGACGGTCGTGGTAGCCTTCAAAAGGACCATTATAGAGACGCTTAGGTTCAAGGAAGATCACGGGGTCTGGATCGTCGATCGCGGCAAGAAGCAGCCCCTTGGCGTCGTAAGGATTTGACGGCATGACCACTTTGAGGCCTGAAACATGGGCAAAAATTGCCTCTGGCGACTGGCTGTGGGTCTGCCCACCGAAAATGCCGCCGCCTGTGGGTGTACGGATGACAATCGGGCACGTGAATTGCCCATTGGAGCGGTAACGGATGCGCGCCGCTTCTTGGCTGATCTGATCATAAGCAGGAAAGATATAGTCGGCAAACTGAATTTCAATGACGGGCTTCAGCCCATAAGCCGCCATACCGATCCCTGTACCGACGATGCCGCCCTCTGAAATCGGCGAGTCGAAAACGCGTGCAGAACCGTATTTGTCTTGCAAACCGTCCGTGCAGCGAAAGACGCCGCCAAAATAACCCACATCCTCACCAAAAACGACCACATCGTCGTCACGCTCCATGGCGACGTCATGGGCATCGCGGATGGCCTGGATCATATTCATCGAGCGGGTGTTGGTGCGCGTCTCCGACATTGTTCAGCACCCCGCCTCTTCTTTTTGCTTGACCAAATGCGAGGGAAGTTCTGCATACACGTTATCAAACATAACTTCCGGCGAAGCACCCTGACCCTCATGGACAAGGCCATTAGCCTCGGCACGGTTTTCGGCTTCACGCATCTCCGTTTCCACCTCAGCCTCAAGCTTTGCAGCATCATCAGTGCTCACCGCACCAAGGGCTGCGAGGTGTTGTTTCAAACGCTCGATCGGATCACCCAGGGGCCAAGCCGAAAGCTCTTCTGCCGGACGATATTTGGACGGATCATCGGATGTGGAATGGGCTCCGCCGCGATAGGTGATGAATTCGATACCAATCGCTCCGAGACCGGATCGTGCACGCTCGGCCGCGAAACGGGTGGCCGCGATCACCGCAGGGACATCGTTGCCATCAACCCGCAAAGCCGGGATGCCGTAAGAGGCGAGCCGTGCGGCGAAAGTGTTGAGATCAGCACCGGCGAAGGCATTGGTGCTGGAAATCGCCCACTGATTGTTGACCACGCTGAGGATCACCGGCGCACGGTAGACGGCGGCAAAAAGATTGCCCGTGTGCCAATCACCCTCCGCCGTGGCGCCATCGCCAATCCAAGCCATGGCAATCTTGTTATCCTTTTTGATGGCCGAGGCCATGGCCCAACCGACAGCCTGCGGCCATTGGGTGCCAAGATTGCCGGAGATGGTGAAATAGCCAGCCTCACGGAAGGAATAGAGGGTCGGGAGCTGTTTGCCGTCCAGCGGATCCTTGGCGTTGGAATAGATCTGGTTCATCATCGCCTCGGGCTCGACGCCGTTGGCCAACAAGAGCCCCTGCTGACGATCGGTGGGAAAATGCATATCCCCCTGGCGCAGGGCGAGGGCAGCGCCGACGGCTGTCCCCTCTTCACCAAGGGATTGAATATAGAAACTGGTTTTGCCCTGACGCTGAGCCCGCATCATACGCTGGTCAAAAGCGCGGGTGCGGATCATCGCCTTGAGGGCCGCAACCTTTTCTTCCGTGGTCACATCATCGGCCCAGGGGCCGTGGGCCTGACCCTCACCATCAAGCACACGCACGAGATCATGATGGAAGGTCGAAAAAGCGCTCACCGGCACATCGACGGCAGGCTTGGGGAGGCGCCCGGCCTCGCCAATATCCAAAGAGGAGAAGTCGGGGGTCTCACCGGGACGCGCCATGGGTTGAGGCACGCGAAACCCGCGCTCTTGTCCCTCTTGAAGAGGTGCTGTGCTGGAGCCTGTAAAGCCGTCCATAACGCTGGTCCTTCCAGGAGCTCGCGACGTTAATTTGCCAGATCCGCATCAATGCGTCAGCCGCGCCAGCGGGCAAAATGTTGTCCAACCGCGCGACTTTCCTTTTAAATGCCGCAGAGATTGAGTATCTTCGGTTATGCACTGCAAAAAACCGTGAATTGTTCTTGTGTTGACGTCGGATCTCATGTCCTGCCCCACAGAATCGTCATGAACCCATGTGCAAAGCTGACATTTCAATCGTTCAAGCCTCACTTAACGGAATGACAATGCGCGGCCGCATTGCCGGAAGGGCACCGGCCTTCCATGATCGAGAGACAACAGGGGATATGCCATGACCCGTTATCAGATTGTCGCGGCGGGGTTTGCAGTCGTTATGCTTCTCGCCCACCGTGCGGCGGCTGAAGCCTATGATTATGAGGGCTTCCAAGACATTCATGCCATGCAAGGTGTCGATGTTCTTGTCACGATCGGCAGCGACTATGCGGTGGAACTTGTTTCCGGTGATGCCCAACGCGCCAGGGTGGAGCTGAACGATGACAAGCTGACCCTTGGCCGTCAGCGCAATGTCGGCATCAACATCGACACTGTCCCAAGCCATCGCCTTGTTTATGAGGTGACCCTGCCCGAGCTGAGCGCCGCTGAAACCAGCTCCGGTGCCGAGCTGGTCATCGAGGGACTGAAGGGCGGCGACCTTGCTTTGGACGCTTCATCGGGTTCCGATCTTCAAGCATCGGGACGCTGTGATCGTCTCCAAGCCTCAACATCATCCGGTGCCGTGATCAAAGCGCTGGAACTCTCCTGTGCCCAAGCGGAACTGTCCGCGTCGAGCGGCTCGAAAATCAGTGTCACGGTCACCGAAGAGTTGAGCGCTCATGCATCGTCTGGCGGGTCGATCCGCGGGTCTGGCAACCCCTCCAAGCAGGATGTGCGGACCTCCAGCGGCGGACGCGTCGATATCTAGGCCGCAGTGTTTCCTTAGAGAGCAACAACGTTCTTGGCTCTTAAAGATAGGCGCGGTGATGATCGGAAGACTGGTTTGTGCGTCGCACAAAAACCTTGTTCTGTGACGAAGAACGCGAGATGGCGTAGATTGCATGGCAATTGCACGGGAAAAACGTAATCGTTTCGTGCTAATGTCATTTTAAACGCTGTCGGAGTGAGACAATGGAACGCTACAGCATCAGCGATCTGATCCAAATCGGCCTCCGCCGCTTTTTTTGGGTCGCGATTCCTTTTTTGATCGTGCTGATCCTTGGGCTTCTCGCCCTCGACCGTGTGCCTGCGCGCTATCATTCCAAGGCTCTTTTGATCGTTGAGAGCCAGCAGATTTCGCCTGACCTCGTCCCCTCGGCGGTGCGGGCTTATGCCGATGACCGCTTGCAAACCATTCGGGCCGAGCTGCGCGCACGAGACAACGTTGTTGCGCTGGCTGAACAATTCAGCCTGATCAATTCCCGCGATGAGACACCGTTCTCTCAAAAAGTCGGTGCTGTCCGTGAAGATATCAAGATCAGGATCTTCGGGATCACCAATCGCGGTGGACGACGCCAGCAGACCGGCGCTATCACGTTTGAGATCGGCTTTGTGCATGAGAACCCGCAAACTGCGTTCCGTGTGGCCAACCAATTGGTCACGGACTTTCTTGCAGCCA
>JBCCTG010000095.1:0-6453 GCA_039198735.1 Pseudomonadota bacterium
TCATCCCCGCACCCAAGGCGCCAAGGCCAAAATTCTTCAAGAGCCGAGCCACACCACCTTTTGCGGGAAAGGCTGGCCTCAAACGCTCGGCGATGAAAAGAAGGACAAGCGCAACAAGGCTCAAACCAAAAAGAAAAAAGGCCATAAATGAGTCATGGCCTTTCAAAAAGAGACAGGAAATGGGGCGAATTATCCTTCGCTGTTTTCCTCGGTTTCTGTACCTTCGCCTTCGACATCGCTTTCCTCGTCGTCGGCGGCCTGTTCAGACTTGAGACCTGATGGAGCGGCGATGGTGGCGATGGTGAAATCGCGATCGGTGATGGTGACCTCAACACCTTTTGGTAGCGTGACCGACGAGATTTTGAGCGAGTCGTCCATCTCAGCCTCAGCAAGATCGACTTCGAACGCTTCAGGAATCTCCGTGGCCGGCGCGATCACTTCGATTTCGTGGCGCACAACATTGAGAACACCGCCAGCTTTCAGGCCAGGGCTCGTCTCTTCGTTGAGGAAGCGCACAGGCACATTGACGGTGACACGGGTCTTGGCACTCACCCGCATCAAATCGACATGCATGGGAAGGTCTTTGACCGGATCAACCTGGATATCCCGACCGATCACGGATTGCTTCGAGCCCTCAAGGTCGATGTAAGACAGAACATCGATCAGCTTACCCGTCTGATAAGCTTTGAGAATTTGGTTGTAGCGTAGCTTGATGTTGAGCGGCTCTTCATCGCCGCCATAAACAATCGCAGGGACCCAGCCATCACGCCGAACAGCGCGGCTACCGCCGGTCCCGGAACGCTTGCGTGGTTCACAGTCAAAAATCGTCGCGTCAGTCGACATAGCTCATCATCCTTTCCATCGTCCCGCAGACTGGACCTCCAGCCCCCGGAAGATGAGAGACCTGCGCCAGAGCAAAGGCATCAAGATCTCTCGGTTCACCTGAAGTGGCGCTGGCTATGGCAAATATCGCCGAAAAGCAAGGACGGAAAAGTCAAGTTGATCGCTTTACGGGCCTTGGTGTGATCAGTGTGCGTGAACCTGCTGGCGACGCAGAGCAAAACCCGCGGCGCCGAGGAACAACAACCCCGCTGCTGGCAAAGGGATGGCTTCGGGCTCCGCTGAGGCGAAATTGACCTGCTGGATGAAGCTCACGCTGTCGTCCTCGTTTGAGAATTCATTAGCCACGAAGCCTATGAGCGTCAGCGAACCAAGACCGAAAAAGTCGATAAGATCCTGGGTGCTCGAAAAAGGGGCAACCGGCGTGTCCGCATCACTGACAGAAAACTCTAGCAAAAAAGCATCGCCTGAAGAGGGGATCAGCGGATCGGAGATGAAGGCGGGCAGGGTGAAACCGCCAAGGAAACCTGAAAAGCTGATGACACCATCGGCGGGGTCAAGCTCTGGCGCGCTCGTGCAACAGGTCTGGATAAGTGCATTGCCCAAGCTGTCGTCAGGTTTGATCGTCACCGAGGCTTCAAGAAGGAATTCCGGGTCCGTTGTGATGTCCACACTGTCGTCGATCTCGACCACCACTTCGACCTGGTCGCCAGGGTTCAGAACGCCTTGATAAACATCACCAGGCGCACCGCCCTCGATCGACGTCACATGGGTGTCAAAGGTCAAAACCGAAACGGCAGCCGACGCTTGGCCAAAGCTCAGAGCACCTATTGTCATAAAAGTCAGCAGACCACGCATCGACCATGTCCCCCATTGTTGCAGCAGGTCGATAAGAAGGGATCATGTTTTCACAGTTTTGGCTACCGCGTGAGGGAAGAATTCTCCAGAAGGCAGCGGTCTTATGGCTGTGTATTTTGCGATAAAACCAGCAAAGAAATGCTGGCGTCCCAAACCCAAAGCAGGTTACATAAAAATGTACGGGGGCAGAATCGTCGACGACAAACGTCGACGATTGGTTGGTTCCCGGATATTTGTATGGGCACAAGCGAGGAACTCTCGATGAAACTCCTTCTTTCTTTAGCATCAGCATCCGTTGCATTCGCAGCGGCATCCTCTTTTGCACAAAGCGGTACGGTCATGCGCGATGCACCCAACCCATGGCTTGATTGCGGTATTGGCGCGATGATCTTTCCTGATGACAACCTTGAAGTCGGTGCTGGCATCTCGAACGTCATCTGGGATCTCGGTACCACGGCCGTGACGTCGGCTCAGTCGTCGCCGGATACCTGCAATGGTACGTCGAACGTCAAAATGGCTGTCTTCATTGAGCGGACTTACCCAACGCTCGAAACGGAAATCGCCAAAGGCTACGGTGATAACCTCGACGCGCTCGCCGCGATGGTTGGTGCTGACGATGAGGCGACATTCGTTGCAGCTCTGCGCCGCGAAATGGCTGAAGTTGTCCTCGCCGACGATGCTGACAAACCAGAAGCGCTCTATTTTGCAGCGCTCGCGGCTGCTGAAGCGTAAGCTGACAATCTTCATTGGATGTTGGAGGGCGCGGCTGCGGGCGCGCCCTCTTTTTTTATTTCCTGGTTTCATCATCGTGCTTCTGTATCAGGACTATCGTCGTCTTCTGGGTGCTCCACTTGTCGTGGCGCTTGCCCTCATGCTGTTGCCATGGGCGGCTTGTGCATCAACATCATCAGCCCTTTGGGGCGTTGATACAGAAACCCTTGCGGCGGATGAGCAATGGCAAATCCTTGGCCGCTGGAAACGGCGGATGCTGCCAGGGGCGGGGCTGCGCAGCGATATCATCTCGCGAGATTTCTTTCTTGCCGACAACGGTCGTTTTGATCCTGAGGCGGAGTTGCGCGCGACGCTTGAAGGCATGGCCATGCCGTTGGGCGCAAACCCTGATGACAGTATCTTTTGCCGCTACCCCGGCCGCGCAGAGTTCTTACGGCAACAGGGCGCCGATCTTCCTGATCCTGTTCTTCTTTGTCCCAAGCTTTCAGAATTTCTCGATGGCGGCACCACGGACAGTGTCTCGGTGCTCTTTATCTCTGGCTATTTGAGCAATCCTGGATCCGCCTACGGACATTTGCTTTTGCGTTTTCATAGTGAAGGCAAAGACGAGCCCGCGGAAGATGTTCTTGACCGTGCCATCAATTATGGTGCTGCCTCTTCCGAGGATGATCCTCTGATCCCCTACATCGCAAAAGGGCTCTTTGGCGGTTACCATTCGACCTACACATCGCTGCAATTCTATCATCAGGCGGAACGTTATCGCGAGATCGAGTTGCGGACGATTTGGCAATATCGCCTCAAGCTTTCTGACGAAGAGGCACGCCTTCTCATCACCCATGTTTATGAGATCCTGACATCGGAAAATCGCTATTATTTCCTGCGGCAAAATTGTGCATGGCGGATTGCCGAGACATTAGAGCTTGTGGTCGACCGCGACCTCATTCCGAACACGAAGCTTTGGGTCACGCCGATCGATGTTTTCCACCAGCTCACAGGAGATGCGGAGGACGGTGGGCCCGCGGTGGACGATGTCAAACGCCTGGCCTCACGCGAAACTTTGTTTCTTGAAGGTTATGCTGCGCTGTCTGTTGAGGAAAAGCGCGCGGTTGATCATAGTCTTGAGGCACCATCGGAACCGCTCTCTCAACTGATCGCCGATGCCGGTCTTGATGATCCGCGCGCAGTTTATGATGTTCTTTTGGACTATTATGCCTTCACCCATGGGACGGAGGCGGAGGAAGAACGCCAGCAGGCCTTGACTGCGGAGCGGTTCAAACATCCGCCCTCCAATCGGCCAACGGAGCTGCGCAGGATCCCTCCGCATACTGGTCAGCGGCCTTCACTCATCCAAGCCACGGCCCTTTACAATGATGCATTGGGGGAGGGGGTCGAGATCCGTCTGCGGCCAGCTTACTTTGACTTGCTCTCCTCAACTGTCGGTACGGTCCCCTACAGCGAGGTGTCCATGGGCGACACGAGGGTTCTGATCCGTGATGGCGGGATCGATCTTCGCAGTCTCGAAGTCGTGCGTGTCACCAGTCTGAGCCCGAAAACGGCCAATGCCCCTCAATCAGGAGGTGTTGCCTGGCGTTTTCGTATGGGTGCTGAGGATCGGGATTTGGCTTGTGATCGGTGCCTTTTGGGGTATGCTGAATACGGCGTTGGTAAGGCTTATGAAGTTGGGCGCGGAACTCTCGTCTACGGATTGATGAATGCACGCGCCGAAGCGGGACGCCATGTGGACAGCATCGTCCATGTACGTCCCACGGCCGGTTTTTTGGTACAAAGACGCCGTGTTGCGGCTTCACTCGCTGGGGGTGTTTTGCAAGGTCTCGACGATACGGACGAAACCCGTCTTTTTGGCGAGGCAGAGGTGCGTCTTGGCTCTGGTCAACGTTGGGATGTGCGCTTGCGTGCAGCCTATGACGAAGCCTTGGAAAGCGGCGTGTCCGTCGGACTTTATTGGTGAACAGCGCGGTCTGTCTGCCGCTTAAATTGTTTCGGACACTTTGATGGCGGCATGACAGCCAGCTGTAATCAACCCTTTGAGGATTTTATATCCTGGCGTATCTTCTGCGCCTTCGGCAATAGCTGTGTCGTAATGCCCAAGCTCGTCTTCGCGAAAATCGGCGAAGGTCTGGCGCAGATCGTCCTCGCCCTGATTGTCCAGCTCATCGACTTGTGCCTGGTAATGTTTCTCGATGACGCTCTCAACGGCTGAGGTACAGGCCATGGCGGCTTTTTCACCCATAAGAGCCGTGCCTGCGCCCAAAGCATAGCCAGCGGCATTCCATAAAGGGGCCAAAAGCGTGGGCCGAACGTTTCTCTCCGTGAGAAGACGATCGAAGGTTGCAAGATGCTCCTGTTCGCCTTCCTCCATCTCTTTCAAAAGGCTCGTCATGCGGGCCTTATGCGGCAGTTTTTCAAACACCGCACGCTGACCTTTATAGATTTGTACTGCGCCATACTCACCGGCGTGGTCCACACGGAGCATAGCATCGAGACGACCAGTAAGCTGCAGAGGGGCTTGGGGTTTGGCCAGCGCGCTCATCGAAACTCTCCGCTCAAGGTCGATGGTGTTAAAAGCCGCTCCTGCCGCAGGCCTTGAACCATTTGCATGCACCCAAGACAGGCGATGACGGCAAGACCCGCCGAAATCAGCGCGTTGTACCCCGCCATGGAAAGACCGAGCATCCGCCAGGCCGCTTCGCTGCAGGAGGGCGCTGGCGCGGGTTTGGTGAGAGAATTCAAAAGCTCTGAACTTGACGCAAGACCTTGGGCCACCCCCGATGCGCATTCCGCTGGTCCTGGCCAGAAGCCCCACTCAACCCCTGCGTGAAACCCGGCCAAACTTGCGCTGAAGAGGTAGATGAGAGTCAAAACCCCCAAGGCCGCTGCGATGCCGCGATCGGCGAACACCCGGACAATCACCAAGAACGAGAGCGCACCTGCGGCCAAGCCTGCCCAATGGGCCTCCCGTTGGTCCAGGCAAAGCGCGCAAGGAGGTAAGCCGTAGACACGCTCGAAAAGATGCGCACCGGCAAGCAACAGCGCACTGGCGCTAGCGCAGAGCATGATCGCAAAAGTCGGTGTGATGTGTCTGATGACAGGGGATGACATAACTCTGAGTGTCTCCCTTAAAATGGCCTTCTGCCACCTGTCGCCCGGTCGCAGTGCGAACCGGTCGCAGGTCTGTTCATTACTGATGCCGGTTTAATCGCCGGACACAAGCCCCAGAATGGCTGAGACCACCTCACCGCCAAGGAAGACAAGACCGCCAACCCACAGAAGTCCCAGGAAAAGTCCGCCTAGGATTAAAAGTCCATCACGCTCCAAAAGACCCACCGAAGCGATCGCCACGCCGATACCGGGAATCGTGTTGGTGGAGGGAAGTGGG
Organism: Pseudomonadota bacterium; assembly: GCA_039198735.1. Taxonomy (GTDB): domain Bacteria; phylum Pseudomonadota; class Alphaproteobacteria; order Caulobacterales; family Parvularculaceae; genus Parvularcula. Next base: position 5,828 of record JBCCTG010000095.1, read on the forward strand.
ACCAAAATCGAGGCTGTGGGAATCAGCATCACTGCGCCGACGATGCGGGCGCCCATACCGCTCGACAGAAAAGTGAGGCGCGGTGCGGCCAGGCGTTCCAGGAAGCCAAGATATTTTCGCGTACGGCCAACGACATTTTTGAGGCCCTTCACGGGAACCTGACGCGCGGCCAGGGATCGGGGCAGCCAAGGCTCATGACGGCCAAGGGCCAGTTGGGCGGCCAGCGCCAGCATGGGCAAGGCCACGATCTGCGGAATGCCGTAAAGAAAAGGGATGCAGCAGGGCAGGGCCAGAATCAGGAGCCCCAGACCAAAGGCGCGTTCTTCAAGGGCATGGATGAGGCCCGAGAGCGAAATTTTCTCGTCGCCCGCTTTATCATTCTCCCCGTCTGAAAGGCTCACCCGGTCGAGCACATTGCTCAGAAGAACGGTGACACGTGGCGCCGATACGCTGCCTTCTGGAGGGGTCATGGAGGTCCTTACCGGTAACTTCCTCTGGGGTAGACGCCGGTGCCTCAGAAACCAAGTGCGCGTCCTTGATCAATCGCTTCTGGACAACCGCGCCGCGGGCCATATGGTGCACAGCTCCACGCGGGTGTGGCGGAATTGGTAGACGCGCCGGATTCA
>JBCCTG010000096.1:0-6435 GCA_039198735.1 Pseudomonadota bacterium
AAGTCCACCCTTTTCAATGCGCTGACGAAAACAGCAGCAGCGCAGGCCGCGAACTACCCGTTCTGTACCATCGAACCGAATGTCGGTGATGTCGCCGTGCCGGAACCGCGACTCGAAAAGCTTGCTGACATTGCAGGATCGGCGGAGATCATCCCCTCACGGCTTCAGTTCGTCGATATCGCAGGCCTTGTCCGCGGTGCCTCGAAAGGTGAAGGCCTGGGCAACCAATTCCTTGCCAACATTCGCGAGGTGGACGCCGTCGCTTATGTCCTGCGCTGCTTTGATGATGACGACATCACCCATGTCGAAGGCCGTATCGATCCGATCGCGGATTACGAGACGGTGGAGACCGAGCTGATGCTGGCCGATCTTGAAAGCCTGGAGAAGCGCCGGGTGAACCTCGAAAAAAAGGCCAAAGGTCAGGACAAAGAGGCCAAGGAGACCCTCATTCTGGTCGATCGCGCGCTGGAGCCTTTGCGCGAGGGCAAGCCCGCCCGTGTGGCTGAGATCGAACCCGATGAGATGAAGGCTTGGAAAGGTCTTCAGTTGTTAACCACAAAACCTGTCCTCTTCGTGGCTAATGTCGACGAAGCATCCGCGGCGGATGGCAATGCGTATTCCGCCAAGGTCAGCGAAGAAGCCAAAAAACAGGGGGCCAAAGCTGTCGTCATCTCCGCACGGATCGAAGAAGAGCTTGCAACATTGGATGATGACGAGGCGCAAGAATTCTTAAACGAAATCGGTCTGCAAGATCCTGGTCTCAACCGTTTGATTGCAGCGGGCTATGATCTTCTTGGTTTGCAGACATATTTCACGGCTGGTCCCAAGGAAGCTAGGGCGTGGACAATTCGAAGTGGTGCATCAGCTCCTGAAGCGGCCGGTGTCATTCACACGGATTTCGAAAAGAATTTTATACGTGCTGAGGCTATTTCCTATGAGGACTACATTGCCCTTGGCGGAGAAGTGGGTGCGAAAGAAGCGGGAAAGCAGCGTATCGAAGGCAAGGACTATGTTGTCCAGGACGGCGATGTGCTTCACTTCAGAACGGGGACGTAAAAGCGATGGCTAAAGAACACGGTCTTGCCAGTTTGTTCGGCTCAAAAAATGACGTTGCTATGAAAGCGCGCGAGCCGAAGGGTCTTGATCCTTTAGCCGATCCTGAGGAGCTTCCTCCTGTTCTCGACGATGCGGATTCAACACCGCTCGAGCGCCTCAACGATGCGCTTGACGATCAAGACACCATTCGGGGGCCCCTCAATGATTTGGATTTCAGCGAACAGGCGAGCCACGATCCTTTTGGCAATATCGAGGTTGATGATGATCTGGGTGCCCATGCGGGGATCCTTTGCTTCATTCTTTACGATACTGTTGGCGGCAGGCGGTCACGGACATTGGCAGCCCTCAACGTGGCGGCAGGCATGGGTTCGGTGCGCCTGGTCGCTCTTCCTCAGAATGCAGCCGAGCTCGACAAAACCCTGATCGATGCTCTTTCCAACACCGATTGCAGTCTCGTGGCTTTTTTGAGCCCAGGGACAGAGCCTGCCGACGATTGGGCGGTGGAGTGCCAGATGGCCTTTCACCAGGCCGGCAAGGTCGGCGGCGTTAGCGTGCGCGCGGCCAACTCGGACCCCCTGAACCCCTGGTCCCGCGTCGCCTTTTTCGTTGACGAGGCGGAGCGCCAGCGCGGCATGGCCCAGGGCATCGACACGGTGGTCTTCCGCCGTGAGGCACTCATGGAACTGGGCAACCGCATTGGCGAAGCCGTGCGCACAGGCCAGCTTCTCACTGCCATCGAAGGCCGCGGGCACCGCATTGGCCGGGCGGTGGAGGCTCGGGTTTCTCTGGCCGAGCCTGAGACGAAAAAAGACGTCCTTGCGCAGGTGCGTCGCCGCGCGGAGCTTGCTGGCACCAACCGGGCGCGCGGGAAGAACATTCTGTTCCGCCTGGTCCTCGCAACCTTTACGCTGGCTAGCTATCCTTTCAGAATCCTGTCAGTCCGGAAATCCGCCAAGCGTTCGGTGGGCAGCACCCAGTTCCGGGAGGTCCTTCCCAAGGCCGCTGTCGCTATCTGGGTCGATCGCCGGGTCCGCGCTTTCACCATCCTGCGCGGCGGCAAGAAAGACGCATCCATCTTCTAAGGCACGGAGGATACTGTCTCCTTCTGACCTTTTCTTCCTTGACCTTCAGGGCGCGTCCCTGGAGGCATGCACTTAAGCATCGCCCAAGAGTGCGGGCTTTGAGAATGCGTGTGGAAGGAAACAGAGAGACGTGACCGATCAGGCTCGCCGCAGTTTTTTGAAAAAAGCGGCGCTCGCCGCCCCCATGGCTCTTGCGGCATGTGATTGTGCGGAGCGCTGCGCCGCTGTCACACCGATGGTGGAAAGCGCAGGCATCGAGCAGCGCCGGTTGAAGATGGTCACCACCTGGCCCAAGGATTTTCCCGGTCTGGGCGATGCGGCAACCCGCTACGCTGAAATCATCCATGCCCTGTCGGGGGGAGCGATCGAAATCGAGATCTTCGCCGCGGGCGAGCTGGTCGGGGCGTTCGATGTCTTCGACACCGTGGCGAGCGGCGCTGCCGACCTTTATCATGGCGCTGATTATTACTGGACATCCAAATCACGCGCCTATCCTTTCTTCACGGCTGTTCCTTTCGGTATGACAGCCACCGAGCAGGTTGGTTGGCTCGAAGCGGGAGGCGGTCAGGCCTTGTGGGACAAGCTGGCGGAACCTTTCGGTATCAAGCCCTTTGGCGTGGGCAATTCCGGTCACCAATTGGGCGGCTGGTTCAAAAAGCCCTTGACCAGCGTTGACGATCTGCGCGGCCTTGTCATCCGTATGCCGGGTATTGGCGGGGAAGTGATGCGCCGCGCCGGTGCCAGCCCCACCGTTCTTCCTGGTGCGGAACTTTATCAATCCCTCCAGTCAGGGCGGATTGATGCGACCGAATGGGTGGGACCATGGAACGATCTTGCCATGGGTTTCTACCGGGAGGCAAAATACTATGTCTGGCCAGGGTTTCACGAACCGAATGCACAGCTTTCAGCAGGTCTCAATCTTGATCTATGGAATGGCTTGAGCGCCCAGGAGCAAGCCATCTTCACCCACGCCGCCCGCGCGACAACCCATGAATCCATTGGGATCTACACGATCCGCAATGCTGAAGCGCTTCGTGTGCTGAACGACGACCATGACATCACGCTGAACAAAATGCCCGAAGACGTTATCGATCTTCTCGCGGAGAAAACCCGTGAGGTGCTCGAAGACATTGCAGAGAGCTCTCCCTCCGCACGGGAGATTCACGACAGTTATATGGGGACCTTGCGCGACACCATGCGGTTCACAGCGATTGGCGATGCGGCCTTTATCGAGGCGCGCAAGAAGTTGATCACGTGATCTGGAGATCTGCGCGCTGTGCTTGATTTTGCCCCGCCTCTGGCGGTTATCACTGTCTTACTGATCCCGCTTGCCTTTGCCTTTTTCGGTGCAGGTGAAGCCGCAGCGCCAGTCTTGAAGCGCATCGTAAAAGCAGCATTCGCGGTTTCATCGGCCTGCGGTCTTCTTCTCCTTCTTACGCAATTGGGCATTGTCATCCTCAGCAGCGTCTTTTCGGTCAGCTTCATCTGGCTTCAGGAAGGAACGCTTTATCTATTCGGCGCGATGTTTCTTCTGTCTTCCGGTGCACTGATCCTCAGTGAAGGGCATGTACGAGTCGATATTCTCTATACGAATCTCAACGAGGCTCGCCAGCGACAGGTCGATCTTGTCGGCATGCTGATTTTCGTCATTCCGGTGAGCATTCTTATTATCATCGTGTCTTGGGATTACGTGGCGACGAGTTGGATCCAATTGGAACGCAGCCAAGAGCCTTCAGGCATTCATGCCGTGTTCCTGTTGAAATCCATGATCCCTGGATTTGCGGTTCTTTTGATGCTCGCAGCGGAGGTGCGGGTGATCGAGATCCTGGGTCAGATGCGGGGCCGTTCGTGATGGATCAGGTCATCTTGTGCCTTTGCGCCTGCGCCACTTGGCTCGATATCGCCATGGTCATCGCCCTCGTTGCGATGCTGCTGGCAGGGTTTCCTGCCGCCTTCACCTTGGCGGGAACGGCGCTTGTTTTCGCGATGATCGGGCTCGCCATGGGCGTTCTCGATGTCACCTTCATCACCGAGCCCTACCCGATACGGATCTTCGGCATTTTGAAAAATCAGGTCCTGTTGGCCGTACCGCTCTTTGTGCTGATGGGTGTCATCTTGGAGCGCGCGAAGCTTGCCGAGGAGCTTTTGGAAACCACAGCCAGGCTTTTCGGGCCTCTACCGGGCGGTTTGGGCATCGCGGTGATGCTGGTTGGGGCGCTTCTCGCTGCATCCACGGGCATTGTCGGCGCGACGGTGGTGACCATGGGGCTGTTGAGCCTGCCCACCATGTTGCGGCGGGGTTATGCGCCAGGGCTTTCCGCCGGTGCCATTTCCGCGGCAGGCACCCTGGGCCAGGTGATTCCGCCCTCAATCGTTCTCATTCTTCTCGGCGATGTGATGTCCAACGCCTATCAAGAGGCGCAAATCGGCCAGGGCATTTTCTCGCCTCAGCCCGTCTCGGTGGGCGACCTCTTCGCAGGCGCGCTCATTCCAGGCTTACTGTTGGTGGGGATCTATCTGAGCTATCTCGTCACCATCGCCGTCCTGCGTCCAAGCCTGTCGCCTGCCGTGCCCGTCGAAGACCGCTACGGCTTCAGAGAAGGGGTCACGGCTGCCCTCAAGACCCTTCCTGCACCGCTCCTCCTTATCATCGCTGTCCTTGGATCGATCCTGACCGGCGCGGCCACGGCGACAGAGGCAAGCGCGATCGGTGCCGGGGGCGCACTATTGATCGCAGGAAGCAAGAAGGCGATTGCACAAGGATTGCCTCGCTTCTTGGCCGCGGCAGGCATCGGCGGCGCGGCAGTTCTCATTGTTCTGGTAGCCAATTTCGACCTTCGTCTTGGTCGCGAGGCGGCTCTTCTCGACCAGATCGCAATCATCATTGCCATGGTAGCGACCGCGGTGCTGGCCCTTGGGATTTTCGCGTCGCTCTTTTCCCTAGGCAAAGATATGCTGTGGCCACTCCTCAACCGCACCACGGAAGTGACGAGCATGGTTTTCACCATTCTCATCGGAGCTGCACTTTTCAGTCTTGTGTTCCGTGGCCTTGGCGGTGACGACACTGTGGCCAATGCCTTGAACGCTGCGCCTGGCGGCACTGCTGGCGCACTCATTGCCGTGATGTTGGTGATGTTCGTTCTTGGCTTCTTCCTGGATTTCATCGAGATCACCCTCGTGGTTGTCCCGCTGGTGGCTCCGCCGCTTCTCATGGCAGGGGTTGATCCTGTCTGGCTCGGCGTTCTGATGGCGGTGAACCTGCAGACGAGCTTTTTGACGCCGCCTTTCGGTTTTGCGCTCTTCTACCTGCGCGGTGTGGCGCCGAAGGAGCTTCCCACGGCCGCGATTTATCGTGGTGCCTTGCCTTTTGTCGCCATTCAAATCGGGATGCTCATTATCCTTGCCCTGTTCCCAGGGCTTGCCACATGGCTACCAGCCCGCATCTATGGATAAGATGTTTTCGGAGGTGTGACAGATGTTTCAGAGTTTCGATCCGGTTTCCGACAAATCATTCGGCCCCAAGCATTTGCCGCTTCTTCGTGAGCGTTTGACCGAATTGGGGCTTGATGGTTTTCTCGTTCCGCATGATGATGAATATCTGAACGAGTATCTGCCCGATCAGGCTGAACGCCTGATGTGGCTCACGGGGTTTTCTGGTTCCGCAGGCTCGGCCATTGTCCTTAAAAGTAAGGCTGCCGCTTTCTCCGATGGTCGTTACGCGGTGCAACTCCCTGATCAGGTGGATGCCGATCTTTTCGATATCGTGATGACCCATGATCAGACACCTGATCGATGGCTGGGCTCGCACGCCGCACCGGGCGCCAAGATCGGTTATGACCCGATGCTGTTCTCCGAGGCCTCCATCAAGCCGTTCGAAACCGTCGCAAGGAAAAAGGGCTTATCTCTTGTGGCTGTACGCCCCAATCCCATTGACGAGGTGTGGCAGAACCGTCCGCCGAGCCCCTCGGCAAAAATCTATCCGCATCCGATGGAATTTGCCGGTGAAGACGGCGTGGCGAAACGGATGCGCATCGGCAAAAGCGTTGGTGATGACGGTGCCGATCTGGCGCTGCTCACCGCACCGTCGTCGCTAGCCTGGCTTTTCAATATACGTGGCGGCGATGTGCATGCCGCACCACTTCCCCTCGGCCGGGCATTGATCTTTGCGGATGGGAAGGCGGAACTCTCTATCGATCCGCGTAAAGTGACGGCGGCCCTTCGCGATGAACTGAGCGCCAATGTCAAACTGCGCCCCGAAAGCGAGATCGAAGAGCGCCTGAACGAGCTCGGAAATGCG
>JBCCTG010000097.1:0-6424 GCA_039198735.1 Pseudomonadota bacterium
AAACTTCCCGTTGTCAAAGCACAAGAGAGAGAACCCGGACCACCGGATGTGGTCGAACTTCTCCGTGTCCTGCTGAAAAGACAGTCGGAATTGCATAATGTTGCACCCAAACTTTTAGCCAGCGCAGCGGATCTTGATGCGCTCGCTCTCGGCGATGAAGCTGATATTCCCGCGTTGAAAGGTTGGCGCTATGAGGTGTTTGGTGATCTTGCGCTTCAACTGAAACGCGGTGACGTTGCCTTGAGCCTTAAACGAGGGCGTGTGAATGTGCTTCAAACACCCGCTTCATAGCTAACGCGACCGACAACATCGAAGGCTTCGGCAAGCTTATCGAGATCCTTCAAAACACTTTCCGAAACAAGATCGGCGACCTCCGGTATCGCCTTAAGAACAATCTCTTCGTCAACAGAGGAAAAGCGAAGACCTGATTGCGTTTTATAAAGCGGTAGGCGGAGAGATGAGGCAAGACGTAAAGCAAAACCTGTTTTAACGGCTAGGTCGCGCTCTCGATCACTCAAAATTTTCACTGGAATATGCCGACCATCCTTACTCGGAGAGCCTCCATAGCGGATCAGAAGTATGAGCGCCAACATGGTCCGTTCAAGGTGGTCGATGCCTAAGAAAGGTGACGCCATAATGAGGCCCGCGGCAAACCGCGCACGCTGGTCCGGGTGCGCTGTATTGGCAACGCGCACCAATTGTGCAGCAGCACACTGCAAATGCACAATCGATCCATCATCTTGAAAAAGCGGGGCTAAAAACGCCATTGTTGCAGCCGGGCTAGGTGCGCGTCCGGCTCCGCAGCGCTCTGCCATATCGGCCGTCAAAGCAACGAGGGGTTCTTCTTGACGCTCCTCTTCCGTAAGCCGATCAAAAAGCAAACCTTCACGTACCCCGCATGAACTGACGACAATACGGCTGACCTTTGTTTGCTCAATAAGGTGACGCAAGACGACAGCTGCAGAGGGTAATGTTGGCACACGTTTTTTCTGTACACCGTCAATTTTAGCCAGTGTTTCTGGATCAGCGGTTTCAACATCGCGGCATATTTCGTACATCTGATCGGCAGACAGCGTATAGTGGTCCAAAATTGCGACGGGATGACCTTCGCGTGCCATAGCAATTCGTGCAAGCGCGCGCCATGAGCCGCCAACAATGTAAAGAGACGTTGCAGCGCATTCACTCAACCATTGAAGGGCAGAAAAACGTTCACGAACGTCAGCAGCAACAGCATCAAGATTGCCTTTGTACATCGTCAGCATGCGCAACGAACCGATAGGTAGGCTGACCGTTTCGGTGACGTCACCTTGCACCCCGCCAAGAAGGCTCAACTCAAGGCTGCCGCCGCCCAAGTCGCCGCCAATGGCTGGCACGCCGCTGCGCAAAATTTCCGGGGCGCTGCAAAGAATTCCGAGCCCCGCCAGACGGGCCTCTTCTTCACCAGAAAGCAATCGAGGGTCGAAGCCAACATTGCGTGCCGAAGTGAGAAACGCCGATCCGTTGGGTGCGTCTCGCACGGCAGCCGTTGCGAAGACATCGAGGGACGACAAATCTTCTTCATCAATGATCAGCTTAAAGCGTTTTAACGTGGCAAGAGCACGGGCCACGGCTTCTTCTCTTAACGCACCTGTTGCTTCATCGCGATCACCGAGACCGCATAAGACTTTTTCATTGGTGATCGTGATCGGCACCCGAGGAGGCCCCGAGACAATCACGAGGCGGACGGAGTTGGATCCGATATCGACAACGGCACGACGAGGCCAGCGAGCATAGTGTGTCACGTCAGTACAGAGAGAACCTTGGGGGATTTTTCTTCCAATGCCGTTCCGCGTCCAGAAAGACTGGGGTTGGTCATAAAGTAATCGTGGACGTTAAAGGCATCGACACCGGGTTCAGGTTGAATGCGCGTGTACTTTCCGTCTTGGTCGAGATTCCAGCTCTGCATATTGTCTTTAAGATTCGCAACCATGATTTGATCCAAGATTTGATTATGGGTGGTTTCATTTGTCACGGGACAGAGAACTTCGATACGGCGATTGAGGTTTCTCGGCATCCAATCTGCGGAAGAAATATACACTTTAGCCTTATCGGAAGGAAGCGCGTTGCCTGCGCCGAAGCAAACAATGCGTGAATGTTCAAGATAACGCCCCACAATGCTCTTGACCCGGATATTTTCTGAGAGCCCTTCGATACCAGGCCTCAGGCAGCAAATCCCGCGAATGATGAGATCGATCTCGACACCCGCCTGGGAAGCTTCATAGAGTTTATCGATCATATCGCCGTCGACCAAAGAATTCATCTTGGCCCAGATTGCCGCAGGGCGCCCTGCTCTGGCGTGGGCAATCTCGTCATCAATCAATCCGACCAAAGAGCTACGCAGATAGAGAGGCGCAATGGCAAATTTTTGAAATTCTTTTGGTGCTGCATAACCGGTGACGTAGTTGAAAACCCGCGCCGCGTCCTGGGCGATGGCCTCATCACAGGTGAAAAGTGCGATATCGGTATAAACTTTTGCTGTGAACTGATGGTAGTTGCCTGTTCCGACGTGGACGTAGCTTTTCGTATCCTTGCCTTCGCGGCGGACCACATAGCTTAGCTTTGCATGAGTTTTGTAATCAACAAATCCGTAGACGACATTAACACCTGCGCGTTCGAGTGCCCTGGCCCATTGAATGTTGGCCTCTTCGTCAAATCTTGCTTTCAGCTCCACAAGTGCGGTGACGTTTTTACCGGCTTCGGCAGCCTCAACCAGTGCACTGATGATTGGTGAATGCTTCGATGTACGATAAAGGGTTTGCTTGATGGCGATCACATCAGGGTCGGCCGCCGCTTGCTTCAGGAACTGCACCACGACATCAAACTCTTCATACGGATGATGGACGAGGATATCCTTGGCCGCGATGGCCGAGAAGCAATCCATATTGTGCTCGCGGATACGCTCGGGGAAACGCGCTTCAAACGGTGTGAAGAGAAGATCGGGGCGATCTTTCGGGATCATCTCGGCGGTTTGCGCAAGACCCAGGATGCCATCGACCAGCACCACGTCATTAAGATGCACACCGAGCTTAGCTCCCACCAAATCACGCAAAGAAAACGACATGTCAGCATCCATCGTCAGACGGATCACATCACCGCGGCGACGGCGACGCAGCATCGTTTCGAACTGCTGAACCAGATCTTCCGCTTCTTCTTCGATCTCCACATCACTGTCACGAATAATACGGAAAGCACCGCCATTGATGATCGTCCGTTCCGGGAAGACATGGTGCAAGAAATGCGTGATCGTCTTTTCAAGGGTCACGAAGCGCACACACGGATAACCGTCATCCCTGTCACGGGTCGAGGGTAGACGGATAAATCGGCGCACTTTGCTGGGAACAGGCAAAAGCGCTGTCAGCTGACCATTGGGTCCTTCAAGGGTGTAGCTTAGAACGAAGCCAAGATTGGGAATGAAGGGAAAGGGATGGGCGGGATCCAAAGCGAGCGGCGTCAGCACCGGGAAGATGTTGGTCAGAAACTCATCTTCCAACCAACTTGATTCGCTGCCGGACAAATCGGCTGGATCGACGAGCTCGACACCGGCATCGGTCAAAAGATCGCGCAGCTCACGCCAAGTCTTCTGTTGGCGGGTCATCAACGCTGCCGCTCGTTCATTGATCAGCTTCAGTTGCTTACGCGGTGAGAGGCCTTCTTGGCTCAAGGTCGTCACGCCGCTGCGCATTTGACCGACAAGACCGGCAACCCGAACCATGAAGAACTCATCGAGATTGCTTGCCGAAATCGAGAGGAAGCGCAGACGCTCCAAGAGCGGATGGGTTTTGTTGTCGGCTTCTTCAAGAACGCGGTCGTTGAAATCGAGCCAGGACAGCTCACGGTTAAAGAAACGCTCAGGACTGTCGAGCGTGATGGCAGGAGCTTGTCTTGCGGTGCTCTGATCATTGTGCGTGGTGCTCATGACCATCTCTCCCAAAAACATTAAGTGTGCGACGCGACATGAACCCTTTCCAGGGCCCACTGCAACCTTTCGCGCCGGGGTGTGTGTGCACCAGAACAGTCAAAGTTCTGACAAAATTGGCGGGGTGCAGAAAAATGACGCGGCAAGCGGTCCGTGACAAAACTGACATCGTCTTGGGAAAGCCGATAACCGTGCAAAAGAAGATCGGCGCTCAAGATAGGGATCAGCGCTTCGGCACTGGGCCGGTCGATATGCAAACGCGGCACCGACTGAAGACGCGAGACAAGATCCAAAGGCGCATGGTTGGCCCCTTCGAGCCAACCATCCATCGGTTCACGGGCCTCGATCACCAACATCTCGCGGGCCGAGGCGCAGGCATTGATGGCCGCGAAAAGCTCCATAGGCGCTGTCTCTTGAACATCGACGGACATCAGGGGAAGACCATCGAGATCACCGCCAAGCTCTTGGACCAAACGGCTTTTGCCCGAGCCGCTGGGCCCATCCAAAACCACGGCGGTGAGCCCGCTTTCTGCCCGGCCAAATCGCCGTGCAAATTGGCGCAGGGTACGGGTTGCTTCCTCTTGATCAGGGCTGGGGCGGTAGGGCGCGGGGGTGATGACACGCGGCGCGAAGGGGAGCGCGGCTTGCTCCGCCAAGACTTTTACTGACCCCCGCCACCGGTCGCATCATTGTTGAAGAGATCTTCGGGCAAGGTGGGAATATCCTCGCCCGTTCGCCCTTCAATCGTGTCGCTGTTCTCAACGGGGGCGTTGTCATCACCGCGGCGGAAAAGACGCCCAAGGCCCCGGCGAGCATCACGGCCAGCCTGCTCATCAATGGTGGGCGCCAAAGGCTCCAAGGACATTTGCAGGCGCGCCGCGCGTTCGGCCTCAGCAAGATACCAGCGGCCCGCGCTATCTTGCCAGAGATCAAGGCCACGCTGCTGCATAGCCAGATCGAACTGGTCCTCGTCACCCACCACGGTCAGTTGAATGATGGCATTTTCACGGTTGAACACACCAGGATCGAGATCGCGCACAAGCGGCGTCTCCTCGAGCGCCGAACGGATTTCGGCCCATTCTTCAAGGTCGCCATACCAAGCGGTGACCTCGAAATTCCGTTCAAGGCTGTAATCCACAAGGGTTTGCCGCTTCCAACGGCGGGCATGGCGTTGCACGGTTCCCTCTACGGCTTTGCGCGCCAATGCCGGAAAATCGCGGTCCGAGCCGCGGAAAAAGGCTTCGGTCACGGTCTCACCGATGCGGGTGGTGGCAGCCAAGGCATCAAGGTTTGGCGGTGTCGCTTCGATCAGGCGCACATAGAGCCGATACTCGTCATTTTGTTCGCGCAAGCGGCCCATGGCGAGGTAAACCTGCTCGGTTTGGTAGCGCTTACCAAAATCTCGCAGCGCCGCGGCGTTCAGGTTGCGGGCCTCGTCGGCGGTGATCGCTTGGATATCGACCGCATCACCAACAGGAAGAACCATAGGCGTTAGCTCACTGGTAAGGGGACGCTCAAGCCAAGCCCGTGCCCAGGGGTTCTTCGCCTCCCAAAGATACGTGCCCTCTTCGGTTTCGAGCACGGGGAGGATCAACACCTCCCGCGCCTGTTCCTCACTGTAGGGAATACGCGCGTTTTGGAGAAGCGCGCGGACCGCAGACGGTTTAAAGCGAAAAGTGATTTGCGCCCGATAGGTGGTCCCCGACGATTTCTCATTGAAAACGTCGAACCCTTCTTCAAGCTGGCTCAACTGGGCATTATCGATGGCAATGGCTTGTTTGGCACTGACGGGGAGCGCCAAAGGGTCAAAGCGCTGGATCTCCGAGGCTGCCGGTGCGGGTTGCCCCTGGGCCAACCGTGGAAGATAAAGCCAATCTTCCTCGGCAACGAGACGTCGCAGGAGAAGATCAAGCGCCGCTGTTCGTCCCTGGCGACGGGCCAAAGCCTGAGCCTCGGCCGATGTTTCAGCCTCGGCATAGACAGGCACCTGGGGCACCGTGAAAACGTTCTGCGCCGCGGCCGTTCCATAGCTCAGAAGCGCAGCAACAAAGACGAAAAGACGAAGCATAGCGGGTCCCGGCGCAAGCGATGCGGGAGCCATAGCAACATCCGCGCAAGGATGCGACCGCTTTCAGGCGCACCTTTTTTCACGGACGATCTTCACGGGAGCGCGCGCGCGCCTTATCGGGGACTATGACTGACGCTTATAAAAAAGCTGGTGTGGACATCGAAGCCGGCAACGCACTGATCAAACGCATTGGCCCCATGGCGGCTTCGACGCGGCGCCCCGGCGCGGAAGCCTCGCTGGGCGGGTTTGGCGGGCTTTTCGATCTCAAGGCTGCTGGCTTCTCCGACCCCATCTTGGTGTCCGGCACCGACGGTGTGGGCACCAAGCTGCTCCTGGCTTTTGAGACTCGAGCCTATCGCGAAGTGGGGATCGACCTCGTTGGGATGTGCGCCAATGATGTC
>JBCCTG010000098.1:0-6277 GCA_039198735.1 Pseudomonadota bacterium
ATCGAATTTGGTGATCACGCAGCGGCGCACACCGATCTCGGCAAAAGCGGAGACCCAGTCCGTATGCTCGGAAACATCGCCGGAGGCCGGGATCACGAGGATCATCTCAGCGCCCAAAGATTCGCGGAAGGCCCGAACCGCCTGCACATCGGCAGTGGCAAAAGGGCTCACCCCTGGGGTGTCGAGAATGATGCCTTCGCTGGGGCGTTCGCCGCGTATGATCTGTGCCACCTCGCGAGGCTCTTCCACAGCCCAGAAGCGGGTGTCGAGGGCATCGGCATAGGTCTGCATCTGCTCAATGGCACCGGCACGGCCCACATCGGCGGAGATGAAAGCAAGACGTCCACCTTGCGCAGCGGCACCAGCGGCGAGCTTGGCGGCGGAGGAGGTTTTGCCCGCGCCGGTCTGGCCGATCAGCATGATCGGCGCATCGCGCATAATGTTGAGGGGCGCAAAACGCATCACCCGCGAGAGGGCAAAGCTCAGCTGGCTGATCTCGTCACCGCGACCGTTGAGCTCATGGGCCTCGTCCACCAGCGCGCGAATGAGGCGCGGCGAGAGGCCATGGCGGCTGAAACGCTGCTCCCAACGGCGGAAGAGGGGGTCATTGCCTGACTGATCCCGCGACAGATTGCGCGAAAAGTCCTGGCGCAGAGCCCCCACGGGGGCCTCGTCACGTTGAGAACGCTGCTCGCTGGTGCGGGAAGCATCAGGCTGGACACGGGGTTCTTGAAGGCCGCCGATGCTGGGCGCGGGCGCAGGTTCGGACGATCGCCGACCACCGAAAATGCCTGACGATCCACCTTCGCCGCGGAAAAGGGGTTGGCCTTTTTGAATAGCGCGCAGTTCCACCCCGCCGTCAGGTCGTCTGCGGGTGGCGAGCACCACAGCATCCTTACCCAAAGCGCGGCGCATCTGGCGTTTGGCGTCTTCGACCGTCGAGCCTTTGAATGTCTGATAGCTCATGGCCGCTGATGTACTCTTTTGTTGGGCGGAGAAAGAACCTGCTCCACTACCTAACGGTTCATAGCCCAAGCTGAAAGTACCGCTCTTCATAACCCTGCGACAGGCCGTGGCCTGTCCCCCATACGCGAAGACAGGCCACTGATGCACGGATTATGCCCAAAGTGCGAGCCCCCCTTCACACCGGCGATAAGCCTTTGATTTAACGGTATTGCTGAACGCGGGTTGCGCGCAGGCCCTGCATACCGTGTTGATCGATGGCCTTCTCCCAGGAAGCAAACTCCTCTTCCGTGATCCGGTAGCGCTCGCATGCAGCCTCAAAGCTTAAGAGACCACCGCGGACTGCGGACACGACCTCCGCCTTGCGGCGGATGACCCAGCGTTTTGTGTTCGGCGATGGCAAGTCGGCGAGCGTCAGCGGCGTGCCATCAGGCCCGATCACATACGGTTCGCGTTGTTGTCGCCTTTGCATCATCATGGCGTTCATTCACTATCCCCACGAAAGACCACCCCCACGGCGGCACCCATCAGGTATCAAAGGTGATAATACGTAACGCTCTCTAAGATTGGCCTAAGAGCCAAGGTGAAGATGCGATAAACACTTGAGATAAAATGGTCTTTTGGACACGCAGAATGTGCCGTCCGGGAACAATCGAGGCCGAACTGTCCCTCAATGAACCGGATTGAAGGGAAGATTGCTGAGACATGAATCTTTCCGCGCTAACTGTGCAGATGCGAAGTCACGCCATCGGCAGTTGCTGAGAGAGGCTCCCTCAGGGCAGCTTGGCGCTCTTTAAACCGTCTTTTGATCCCCTCGTGGTCTGCGTTGGCCATGAGAGAGCCCTGGCATGTTTGGCTTCTTGACGGTCTTCGCGCCGCGCTGCATGCCACGGGTTTGCCGAGCAGCAGGAACACGAAAACATGCACGCCTACCGCACGCACCATTGCGGCGCGCTTCGCGCCTCCGATGTGGGATCCGATGTCCGCCTTTCAGGCTGGGTCCATAGAAAGCGCGACCATGGTGGCCTTCTCTTTATCGACCTTCGCGATCATTACGGTCTGACCCAGATCCTGTGTGAGCCGGAAGAAGCCTTTTTTGCCGAGGTGGAAGCGGTGCGGGCGGAGAGCTGCATTCGCATCAATGGTGTGGTCGTTGCCCGCGATGATGAGGCGAAGAACGCCAATCTCGACACCGGCGAGATCGAAGTCCGCATCAAAAGCTTTGAGGTGATGTCAGCGGCCAGCGATTTGCCGCTGCCTGTCTTTGGCGAGCCGGATTATCCCGAAGACATCCGTATGCGGTACCGCTATCTCGACCTGCGCCGTGATACGATGCACCAAAACATCATGCTGCGTTCGGGGGTCATCAAAGAGATCCGCCGCGGTATGCATGATGCGGGGTTCACGGAGTATCAGACACCGATCCTGACCGCATCCTCGCCCGAAGGCGCACGGGATTTCCTCGTGCCCTCGCGGCTTCATCCTGGCCGGTTCTTTGCCCTGCCGCAGGCACCGCAGATCTTCAAACAGCTCATCATGGTTTCGGGCTTTGATCGCTACTTCCAGATTGCGCCGTGTTTCCGCGATGAAGATGCGCGTGCGGACCGTTCGGCGGGTGATTTTTATCAGCTCGACATCGAGATGAGCTTTGTCGAACAGCAAGAGGTCTTCGACACCACAGGGCCAGTGGTCGAGGCGGCGTTCAAGGCTTTCGCCGGTGAGCGGCGGGTCGATGCTTATGAGAGTTGGCAGAAAATCCCTTATGCGGACGCCATGCTGCACTACGGCTCGGATAAGCCGGACCTCCGTGTGCCCCTCACCATGCAGATCGTTACCGAGCATTTCAAAGGGTCGGGCTTCAAGATCTTTGCCTCCATGGCGGAAGATCCCGAGAAGCAAATCCGCGCCATCCCGGCTCCTGGTGGTGGCTCCCGCGCGTTCTGTGACCGGATGAATTCCTGGGCGCAGAAGCAAGGCCTTCCGGGTATGGGCTACATCATGTTCGACGATGGCGACGGCAAAGGTCCGTTGGCGAAGAATATCGGGCCTGAGCGCACCCACGCCATCCGTGACCAGCTTGGTCTTGAGGCGGGGGACGCTGCGTTCTTCATGGCCGGTAAGGTCGAAGAGTTTGAAAAGATTGCAGGAGCCGCGCGGGTGGAAATCGCGCGCGAACTGCACGGCATGGGCAAAACCATGGCTGACGGTTCACCACTTTTTGACGAGGAACGTTTTGCTTTTTGCTGGATCGTCGACTTCCCGATGTATGAATGGGATGAGACCAACAAAAAAGTCGAATTCGGCCATAACCCTTTTTCCATGCCCCAGGGCGGTATCGAAGCTTTGGAAGCTGCGTCCACGGATGAAGAGCGTTCGGCGATCAAAGCGAACCAGTACGATCTTGTTTGCAACGGTTACGAGATGGCATCGGGTGCGATCAGGAACCACAAGCCTGAGATCATGTACAAAGCGTTCGAGCTTGCCGGTTATGGGCCTGAGGTCGTGGAGAATGAGTTCGGCGGTATGTTGAATGCTTTCAAATTCGGCGCGCCGCCCCATGGCGGTGTGGCTTACGGCATCGACCGGATCGTGATGCTGCTCGCCGGTGTCGAGAACATCCGTGAGGTGACAATGTTCCCGCTGACACAAAACGCTGAAGACTTGCTTCTGGGCGCGCCGTCGGAAGCCTCGGACGAACAGCTTAAAGACATCCATATCCGGGTGGTGAAGCCGATCACCGAAGCTTCGTCGTAAACGCGCGCCATCACGGGCCTCACATCATGAATTCAGCCTCGTCGGGAACGCGGCTGAAGGCGATCTTCCCGCCAAGGTAATTGAGATCGAGGCCGTTTTGCGCGGCGAGGGTGACATAGCGGCCCACCGCGGGGCCCCGTCTTTTGTGGCTGCCCAGGGCTGCGATGCGGCCGTCCTTGTCCGTGTTGATGGCATCGACAAGCCGCCACAGCTCCTCACGGCGACTTTTCTGGGCTGTCTTCCTGGGCTCGGCGAACAGATCCTGCTGCTGCATGTCCACTTCATCTTCGGCCACGAGCCCGGTCAGAAAAATGGCCACATGACCAAAGCGAAGCGCATGCGTGCCAAGATCGCGGGTCAGCATGGCGCATTGATCCTCCCACAGAGCATCAAGGGCCGCGAGGCAGGCATAGCTGTCCTGGGTGAGGGGCATCGCCATGCCGCCCTCGTAACCGGGGAGCTTGTCGCCCTTGCCGCGAAGCTTTGTGCGCAAGGTGACAGTGCGCGCGCGAAAGCGCCCACGCCGCAGGCGGGCGGCGGCTTTCATCATCAACGCATGGGCCACCCGGCGCGCGCCTTCGGGGTTCTCGTAACGGCGGTCGAGAACCCGGCTGTGGCCAATCATCGAGCGCTTGGTGTCCGGCTCATCAGTCTCCCACCCGTGGAGGGCATACCAAAACCGCTCCCCTGCCACCGAGCCCCAAATCCTGCGAGCTTTCTTGGGTTCGAGATCCCAAAGCTCCTGAAACGAACAAATGTTGGCGCGTTCGAGCCGTCTCACCATGGAGGCGCCGATCCCTGGGATGGACGCAATATCGATCCCATGGAGCTTATGGGGCAGGTCGGAGGGTTCAAGCACGGTAAGCCCATCGGGCTTTTGACGTTCCGCTGCGAGTTTGGCGAGAAGCCGGGTCTGGGCAAGACCGATGGAGCCGCGCAAGGCCGGACCTATTGTCTCCCGCAGCACCTCTTTCACACGAAGAGCAAGCGGCACCGCGCGGGCAGCCGTCGCCTCACTCGGCGCCAGACGGCAGGCCATTTCGTCCACGGAGTAGACTTTCTGGATTGGCACCACGGTTCCCAGAACATCCTTGATCTGTTTGTGGATCGCCACATAGCGGTCGTGCCGAGCCGGGCGGATGATGACCTCAGGGCAGAGCTCCCGCGCCTCCCGCGCCTTGGTTCCGCGCCGAATGCCATAATCCCGCGCCTCATAACTCACGGCGATGGCGCTGCTCGCCTCGCTTTCATGGGGGAGAACGATGACGGGGCGCCCTTGCAAAGCGGGGTCATCGAGCTGCTCGACACTTGCGAAGAAGGCATTGAAATCAATGAAAAGGTAGCCAAGCCCATCATGATAGCCTGGTACGCCGTCGCGCATAACTGGCACTGAACACTCTCCCGTAATAGAACAAAAATAGAACAACGAGATTGGTTGTCAAGCATGGCTGGTGCCCAAAGTTTTGTTCACTTAAACTCGATCATGTTCATACGTTTGCTGATGATTGTTGCCTTTATGACAGGACCTGCGCAGGCCGAAGAGGATGCCGTGCTCGATGTGATCGACCGGTTTTTGATCGCTTATTATGAGCAAGACCCGCGGGCGATGGCGGCCACGGTGTCTCAGGGTGCGGTTCTCGGGGCTGTGATCTATGATCAAGATGGTGGGCCTACCATTCAGACACCGATGCCAGCGGCCGAATGGGTGCAAGGGATTGCGAAGGGAGCATCCCGTGTGGCGGAAGCCTATTGGGATCCTGTGGTGCACATCCGTTCAGGGACACTCGCGCAAGTTTGGACCCCTTATGTGGTGGAGGCCGATGCCGCCTTGGTGCATTGCGGCATCGATGCCTTCACCTTGATGAAGATCGGCGGCGCATGGATGATCACCGATCTTCATTCAACGATGGAGCCAGGCTCTTGCAGGGAACTGGGCTACAAGGATGCCTTGGGCCGCCTTCGTCCCAGGGCGCTGGTGCCGCATTTGTCGTCAGCGAAAAACGCCGCTGACTGATCAGTTGATGCGGGCGTCCTGGTCGTCGTCTTGGCTGTCGTAATCTTCTTTGTGCAGAAAGCGTTCACACTGACATTGCATGTCTTTGTCGGTGGCGAAGGCTTGGCCCACAAGCGTTGTGGGGTCTTGCATTTGGAGGCAGAGAACTTCGAATTCGTCGTGCATGGTGGTCTCCGTTGGCTTGCTTCACGTCATCACTCGCTCATGAGTGTGTTCGTGGTCCAACGGAAAAAGTTGCGCACGGATATCGAGTTTTCCGATGACGGGCAGTTTTTGTCAGGCGCCGAGGTCGTCGGGGCTGGCTTCCGCCTCAAGCTCTTGCATGAGCGGGCGGATCACCTGGGTCCATGTGCGCAAAGAGATTGGGCCCACATGCCGATGGCGCACGATCCCTTTTTTGTCGATGACAAAGGTCTCAGGCGCCCCCGTGACGCCGAACTCCGCCACAGCTCGACCTGTCTGATCAAGACCCACCGCCTGGAAAGGGCTTCCGTGCTGGGTCAGCCAAGCCGCGCCTGCCTCAGGCGTATCGTTCCAGTCGAGCCC
>JBCCTG010000099.1:0-6238 GCA_039198735.1 Pseudomonadota bacterium
CTGGCGCTCGATCATCTTCTCGCCCATCCCAATGTCGCACCATTTGTCAGCAAACAGCTCATTCAGAAGTTCGTGACGTCGAACCCTACGCCAGATTACGTTGAGCGTGTTGCCAACACGTTCAACAAGGGTCGCTATGAAACGAGCGACGGCACGGTTTTCGGAACGGGCGAGCGCTGCGACATGCAGGCCACGCTTGCTGCGATCTTGCTCGATCCTACAGCGCGGGATCTTGAAAGCTTGGAGGACGAGAACTTCGGTAAAGTGCGTGAGCCGATCATCCGGGTGGCGCACATGATGCGCACCACGGCGAAGGCCCGCGATGTTGCTCCCGGCGGACGTCTGCCGCGGGCGGGTCAGTTGCGGCAGGGGCCCACGGCGACAGGCGAACAGGTGCCGTTTCGGCCCTATTCCGTCTTTAGTTTCTTCCGCCCTGGGTTTGTCCCTTCGGGAACAGAAGTGGCCAGCCGCGGCGACGTTGCGCCGGAGATGCAGGTCATGACCTCCACGCATTTTATCGATCAGCTTCGCCTAGCTCGTCATTTTGTGCGCAACGATAAGTTTCCTCAGTCCTTCTACCAATTGGATTGGGAGCGGTTGAAGCCGCTTGCTGACGATCCGGACACATTGGTTGCCTATTTCAACGAGACCTTCGCTGCCGGTCAGTTCGAACCCGCCACGCAAGCCCGCATGGTGGAGGCTTTGCGCGACGTGCGCGTGCAAGCACGTGAGCCTGACAGAGGCCTACGCCAGCGGGTTGAGGTGGCTCTTTTGATGACGATGTCCGCCCCCGAATTCATGGTGCAGCGATGACCAACACAATAATCAGCAGACGCGGCCTTGTTGCCGGTATGGGCGCTCTCGGCGGCCTCAGCCTTCTACCTGCTTTTGCGCAAAGCGATGATGACTACAAAGCCCTTGTCTGTGTGATCTTCCATGGCGGGCTTGATTCCTTTGAGTGCATCATCCCCACCGATGAGCAAGGCTACCGCGCGTGGGAGCGTCACCGGAAGCTGATTGTCGATCAGTACCGCAGCAAGGAGACCGTGTCGCGAGAGCGTGACAGCCTTCTTCCGTTCACTGATGGGCCTAACGGTGCGTTCGGCTTTGCCGCTGAGCTTGCTCCCCTCGCAGCGCTTTACAAATCAGGTCAGCTCGCCGTGGTGCCCAATGCCGGTCCTTTGGAAGAGCCGACCACCCGCAGTTTGATGAGTGCGGGGAAGGTGCGACTGCCCCGGCGTCTCGCCAGCCACAATGATCAGCGCTCGATCTGGATGAGCATGATGCCCGAAGGTGCCGCCACGGGGTGGGGCGGGCGTCTTCTTGATGCGATTGCGGAGGATTCTCCGTTTTCCTCGATTTCCTTCAATGGCACCGAAGTGTTCGCCGCGGGCGAACGCACATTGCCGGTCACGTTGCGGGGCAGTCGCGGGCGCGCGGCCTTCGGCGTGGACAGCGACAAGGTTTTTGGTTCGGAGAGCTTGCCGGACATCCTCACGGACCATTACCTTGGCCAAGACGTGAAGCATGGCAGCGTTCTGCGCCGCGATGTGGCGGCGGCTCAGGCACGGGGGGTCTCGGCCATCTTGCGGCTCACCCAGGCGCAGCGCGGTTCCGATATCAGCGATCAAGTCCGTGTACCCAACAATAAACTTTCGGATCAACTGGGCGCCGTCGCTGATGTCATTGCCTCCCGCGATGCCTTGGGCGCGAAACGTCAGGTGTTCGTGGTGGGCATGGGGGGTTTTGATACCCACCGCCGCCAGGCCTACACACTACCAGCCCTTCAATCTCAGGTGGCGCTCGCCCTTGCGCGTTTTCAAACAGCGATGAACGGCCTGGGCATAGCGGAGAGCGTCACCGCTTTCACGGTTTCAGATTTCGGCCGCACCCTGTCGGCCAATTCGTCGGGTACGGACCATGGTTGGGGCGGGCACCACTATGTCATGGGCGGCGCGGTCAAAGGTGGCCGTGTGACCCAAGACATTCCGCCTCTGAGCCTCGATCACGATCAAGCCCTCTGGCAGCGCGGCGCCTTGGTTCCCGAGGTCTCGATCGAGCAATATGGTGCAGCACTTGGAAGCTGGTTCGGTGTGGCCGAATCCGACCTGCGTTCGATCTTCCCGCATCTGGGGCGCTTCGACCGAGATGCCGTGCAGCTGTTCTAGCCCTTCATTCGGCCAACGAATCACAGGGCGCCTACCGAAACTCCGCGCACATTTTCAACATGTTGCTAACTCATCACGCAAGGTGGGTTGGCGTGCTTCCCGAGTCATCTCTCTATAGTTGGCGAAGACACCAACACCTGGTGCGCTTCCGTGATCTCTAGGAGGATCTATGCGTCTCAACGCCGTCCGTGTCGAAGCTCAACATGCCGATCCCATCGAAATGATTGAAACCCTCGCGATCTCCGCTGATTTGGAAGCGGAACGGGTCGATGAGACGGAAGTCCATGTGTGCCTCAACGGCTCCTGGCGAGACGTGTCCCTGTGGTTCTCCTGGCGGGAGGAGGCGCAAGTCCTCCAAATCGGTGCGCCCTTGGAGATGCGCGTTCCCAAAACCCGCAAAGACGAGGTCCTGCGGCTTTTGGCTCTCGTCAATGAGAAGCTTTGGATCGGGCATTTTGATCTTTGGGCGGAGGATGGCGGCATCATTTATCGCAACGGCGCTGTCATCGCCGAAGGCCAAGGCATGGCCCCTGGTCAGGCGGAGATCCTGCTCCGCGGCGCTATGGAGGCGTTCGAGCAGTTCTACCCGGCCTTCAACTATGTCGTCTGGGGAGGAAAAACGGCAGAGGAAGCCATCACCGCTTGTGTGCTTGAGCCCGTTGGCAGTGCGTAGGTCAAGACGATCAGGGGGCGTCGTAAATCTCGACACCCTCTGATTTTTTGAGGAGACCGACGGCCCGATAAGTCACCGGCGTTAAAAGCGCTTCCCAAAGCACTTTGAGAACGTAGTTGGTGACCATCACCGTCACGATCAACGATATCGACCAAACCCCTGCGAAGGCGAGGGGATAGAAGATAAGCGTATCAACCCCTTGGCCGACGACCGTCGATCCTATTGTCCGTTGCCAGAGTGGCCCTGTGCGAAAGCTGTCTTTCATCCGTGCCATGACTTGTGCGTTGGCCATCTCGCCCAAAAAGATAGCCGTCAGCGAGGCCATAACGATTCGCGGCGCTTGGCCGAAATTGATCACAAAAGCCTCTTGCCTGCTGACCCCGCCCAGATCCGTATCCCACGCCGGGGCAGGGGGCATGGCGGTGATGAAAGCAGCCATCACCGCCGCAAAAAGGGCTGAGGCCGTTGCGGCAAGGATCACCCGCCGGGCCCGCCGATAGCCGTAAACCTCGGTGAGAACATCGCCGAGGACATAGGACAGCGGGAAGAACAAAATCCCTGCGCCGAAGCTGAACCCCCAAAGGGTCATGACCTTCCCCGCACCGATGATGTTCGAGCAGACGACGATCACGCACATGGCTGCAAGGATCAGGTCGTAATGCTTGAACGCCCTGCCAGCGACATCAGGGCCGGAGACCACCTCCAACCCCTGAGGCTGTTCGCGTCGCGCATCTTGCTTGGGCATCTTGGCAAGCATTCCGATAAAAGATCACCGACGATGTCCCAAGACATGCTCAGGAATCAAGCCCAAGCCTTTGCGTCGTCTTGGCAAGATGCCGAGGGCGAACAATCCATCAAAGCTCAAGACTTATGGGATCTCAGTCTTTCGGTAAGCGCTCATCAGACCGATCATCATCGCGTATCACGCCGCCCGGTACGGCAAGCGACGGCGTTGAGAGATTGGGAGCGACTGGAGCATACCAACTTAGAACAGCACGCTGAGGGGAACGTCTGACCGTTTCTCCTGTTGCTCGGTCGACCCAGACGGCGTCGAATGTGCCTTTGGTCGTCACCAAGCCCCTCCCTTCGAGCCTCGCTGCCCAGTCTATCGTCATGATAGCTCATGTTGATCAGCAAAGATCGAGCGGTGATAAACCTCGGTAAAGGACCTTCCTTATACAGATAAATTATCAGGTGACTTGCCGGTTGTGAACCCTCCGCGCAGAGCGTTGCTTTTTCCAGCAGATGCAGCCTGTCCACTGACCACCCATCAGCGCTTCGCGAACACAAAAACCGATGATTCACTTTTGCTGTAAGACCCTCTAGGTGAAGGCCATGACAAACAAACAAAGCATGATCCAAATCGGTGCCGGTTCCATGGGCGGTGCTCTATTGAAATCCTGGGTTGAGAGCGACCTTCTTGATCTGGAGCGCTCGGCCTTGGTGGATCCGCGACCTTCGGATGAGATCAGCCAGCTTGCCGCCTCAAAGGGTCTAGCCGTCAATCCGCAAACGGATCACCCTTATGATCTTGCCGTCATCGGTGTGAAACCTCAGCAATTTTCCGACGTGCTGCCGCAATTGAATTGGCCTGGCATGGAGGGGACACTGTTCGTCTCCATCGCGGCGGGCGTGCCGGTGAGGGAGATCGAGAGCCTTCTCAAGACAAACAATCCCGCTCCGAAAGTCCTGCGGGTGATGCCCACATTGCCTGCAAAAGTCCGGGCCGGCGTGAGTCTTCTGGCGGAGAACCCCAAACTCTCCGCCGCTGACCGACAGCTTGGCGAGCGTTTGATGGCGGCGGCAGGGGCCGTTCATTGGTGCCAAGACGAAGATCAGCTTGATCGCTTGATGGGAGTGACAGGCTGCGCGCCCGCCTTCGTTTTCCGCGTTGCCGAAGCTTTGACCGAAGCGGCCATCGCCCAAGGCGCTTCTCCTGAAGCGGCGCGTATGCTTGCCGAAGAGACGGTCATCGGTTCGGCAAAACTTCTCGCGAGCGATGGCCGTGATGCAGCAAGCTTGCGGGCGGCCGTGACCAGTCCCGGCGGCACCACGGCGGCAGGTCTTGCCGTGCTCGATGAGCGTGCATTGGTGAAGGCTTTCGTCGATGCCGTCGAAGGCGCCTACATCCGCGCGCGGGAGCTTGCCGGCCCTGCCAGCTAAAGCATTCACAAGGAAAGCGTTGGGGCTGGTTCACCGGCTCGGCGCAGGCTAGGACCCGTCAGCAATGACTGGAATGATCATCACTGCGCGTCACGGGCGCCCCGATGTCGACCGCAGTGTGCGTATCACGGCGCGCGCCTATGCTGATTGGTGGGCCCATTACGATTTGAGTGGCTTGGCCCCTGGCGAGGAGCCTCCCCAAGGCTTGGTCGATATTGCGTCTGACGCGGAGTTTGTTCTCTGCTCGACCCTGCCGCGGGCGATCGAAACCGCCGATAAAGTGGTGAACGGTGCGCGAATCGTTCCGCGGGATCCGATGTTTGTCGAAGCGCCGCTCCCCCCGCCGCCTTTCTTTCCTGACTTCATCAAGCTGAACCCCACCACCTGGGGTGTCATCAGCCGCATCTTCTGGTTCTGCGGCTACGCGCCGAAAGGTGTTGAAAACCACTGGGGTGCCCATAGCCGGGTCAAACGCGCTGCCCGCCGCTTGGTGGAGCTTTCCGCAGAGGACAGCGATGTGCTTCTTTGCGCGCACGGCTATTTCAATTGGATGGTTCACCGGCACCTGTTGCGTCGCGGTTGGGAGCTTGTCGACCATCAGGGCGGTAACCATTATTGGTCCTACCGCGCCTACCGAAAACGCAACCGCCAAATGAGCCGTGCTGCCCGTCCTCGTAGCACGCCAGGAAGTCTGCCCGCTGAATGACCAAAAAAGCCGCCAATGCTGACGTGAAGACCTTGAGTTTCGAGGATGCCCTCAAAGAGCTCGAAGTGATCATCGGGAAACTCGAAAGCGGCCAAGTCGCTCTTGAGGAATCGATCGCGCTTTATGAGCGCGGCGCGGCCCTCAAAGCCCATTGTGAGAAAGTGCTGACGGCTGCGCGCGAACGCATCGAGAAAATCGTGATTGCGAAATCGGGTGCCGTTGAAACCGAGGCTGCTCGCTTCGAGTAGAAGCTGTACCAACGTCCTATGTTTTGAAGTATCTTCGAATCCATAAAATTTTCAGCGGATGAGGCTCTTGTCGAGAGCTGTGCTTCACCGTACTCCATAGCGTTATGACCCCCCCGACCCCCTTACTTGACCGTGTTGCTGTTCCATCGGATTTGCGTGGTTTGTCGCGCGCGGATTTGGCTGATCTTTGTGATGAGTTGCGTTCGGAGGTGATTGACGCGGTTTCGGTGACGGGTGGTCATTTGGGTTCGGGTTTGGGTGTTGTGGAGCTGACGGCGGC
>JBCCTG010000100.1:0-6233 GCA_039198735.1 Pseudomonadota bacterium
CGTGCGCTCAAGCCAAACCGCAACACCTGCGGACAGGACGTGTGAGCGCATCAGCCGCATGGTTGTCGGCACGGGGCTTGTCAATTTATGCTGCAACAGGGCTGTCCTGTCCTGGCCATTGGCGCGCGCGCGCTGTAACGGCAGGGCAACACAAGAAAAGGAGACGACGCACATGGCTGATGCGTTTATCTATGACGCGGTCCGGACACCGCGCGGCAAAGGCAAACCCGACGGTAGCCTTCACGAAATCACCCCGGTGCAACTTGGGACCCAGGTGCTGCAGGCGCTGCGTGATCGCAACGAGGTCGACACGCGTTATATTGACGATGTGGTCCTCGGCTGTGTTTCGCCGG
Organism: Pseudomonadota bacterium; assembly: GCA_039198735.1. Lineage (GTDB taxonomy): Bacteria > Pseudomonadota > Alphaproteobacteria > Caulobacterales > Parvularculaceae > Parvularcula. Next base: position 354 of record JBCCTG010000100.1, read on the forward strand.
TGGGCGAACAGGGGTCGGACATCGCCCGCACCGTTGTCTTGCAAGCTGACTACGCCCAGACGACAGCGGGTGTACAGGTCAACCGCTTTTGTGCCTCGGCCCTCGAAGCCACCAATATGGCCGCTGCGAAAGTGATGACCGGCGAAGCCGAAATGGCCATCGGCGGCGGTGTTGAAGCGATGAGCCGTGTACCGATGGGTTCCGACGGCGGTGCCTTGGTCTCGGATCCTGCTGTGACCTTCAAAAACTACGTTGTCCCGCAAGGCATCTCGGCGGACATCATCGCGACCAAATACGGCATCAGCCGGGATGACGCGGATGCCTACGCCGTTGAATCGCAAAAGCGCTCAGCCAAAAGCTGGGAAGAGGGTCGTTTCAAGAACTCCGTGGTGCCCGTCAAAGACGTGATCGGTTTGCCCGTCTTGGATCACGACGAAAACATTCGTGCCCAAACGGATATGCAGAGCCTTGCAGCACTCCCCCCCGCCTTCCAAGGTTTGGGTGAGATGATGCCAGGCTTCAACAAAGTCGCGCTTCAGAAGTACCCAGAGCTTGAGCGCATCAACCATATCCACACTGCGGGCAATTCCTCGGCGATCGTCGATGGTGCCGCCGGTATCCTGATCGGCAACGAAGAGATGGGCAAAAAGTTCGGCATGAAGCCCCGTGCGCGGATCAAAGCCATGGCGTCGATCGGTTCGGAACCGACGATCATGCTCACCGGTCCTGAGTTCGTTGCGAAGAAAGTGCTCGATCGCGCAAAGATGAGCAAAAGCGACATCGATATCTGGGAGCTGAACGAGGCTTTCGCCTCGGTGGTGCTGCGCTTCATGCAGGCCTTCGACATCGACCATTCCAACATCAATGTCTGCGGCGGCGCCATCGCTATGGGTCACCCCCTCGGTGCCACCGGCGCGATGATCCTCGGCACGGTCCTCGATGAGCTGGAACGCACCGGCAAAGAGACGGCGCTGGCCACCCTCTGTATCGGCGGCGGCATGGGCACGGCCACGATCATCGAGCGCGTCTAGGCCTTAACCACGCTTATCAACGGGATCGTCCGGATCATGATGAAAGCCTTTGTCATTCTCAGTGCTGGCCTCGCCTTTGCGACTGGTGCCGCTTCGGCGGAAGAGGCGTGCGCGGAAAAGGATAAGTTCGCTATCGGCCTTCACGGCGGTGCTTTCACCGAAGGTGAAACCATCGCCGATGAGGAGAGAACGTTCATCCGTGATCTGGCTGAGATCGTCGCGCTTGAGCTTCAGGACGGCATCTCCGCCGTGGACGCGGTGGAGCAGGCGGTGGCGGATTTGGAGGCTTCGGGTCTTTTCAACGCCGGTCGCGGATCCATCGTGAACGCCGAAGGCTTTGTTGAAAACGACGCGGCGATCATGTCAGGTGCGGATCTGAATGCGGGAGCCGTCGGCTCGCTCATCAAAACGCGTTCGCCGGTATCGGCGGCGCGGCTGGTGATGGAGCAATCCCGCCACGTCTTTGTGGTGGGTGATCGCGGTGAGGCTTATGTCCGTGAGCTCGGTGCGGAAGAGGCGCCCGATGGCTGGTTCCTCCGTCAAGAGAGCGAGCCCGAGGAGCATGGCACCGTCGGTGCCGTGGCGCTTGATCGCTGCGGTAATCTTGCGGCGGCCACCTCGACGGGCGGTTATGATGCGAAGGTTCCTGGTCGCATCGGCGATGTACCGGTGATCGGTGCGGGGACCTATGCGGACAATCAGGGCGCGGCGGTTTCGGCCACTGGCCATGGTGAGTGGTTTATTCGCCATGCGGCGTCCCACTCCATCTCGCTTCTCGTTGAAGGCGGTCTCGATGTTCAAACCGCGTCAAAGCTTGTCCTTAAGCGCATGGCGCGCGTCGGCGGCCTTGGCGCCGTCATCACCCTCGACGGGGAGGGCAATTTCGCCGCTCCCCACTCAAGCCGCGGTGTTATCCACGCTTTCGCAAGCGATGATACCGAGGCGTATTCGGATCAATTCAGCGGCCAACCGGTTGGTGCCGCGCAAGACGACTAAGGGGATCACCCATGAGCTACAAAACCTTCAGTATTGAGATCGACAGCGACGGCATTGCGCTGATGACCATCGATCTTCCGGGCCAGTCGATGAATGTCTGGAACCAGGATCTGATCAACGATTTCACCGCCTTCATCGAGGACGAGTTCATCCCAAAAGATGACATCAAAGGCCTTGTCGTCACATCGGGCAAAGACACAGGGTTTCTCGCCGGTGCCGACCTCCGTATGCTGAGCGATATGCCCGAAGATGCTTCGCCGCAAGAGATCTTCGAGTCCAACTTCCGCCTTCAAACAGCCATCCGCAAAATGGAAACTGCGGGTCAGCCAGCCAAGGCCCTGCAAAAGGGCCAAGCCCATGCCAAGCCTGTGGCGGCTGCCCTCAACGGTTTGGCCTTGGGCGGCGGTATGGAGCTTGCCCTTGGCTGCCATTACCGCGTGGCCACGGACGCCCCGAAATTCCAGATGGGTCAGCCTGAAGTGCAGGTCGGCCTGATCCCTGGTGCTGGCGGAACCCAGCGTACCATGCGTCTCGCTGGAGTGCAGGCCGCGATGCAGATTTGCACCCAAGGCAAGCCGATGGATGCGGCGGCAGCAAAAGCGCAAGGCCTTATCGATGAGATTGCTCCCCATGGAGAGATTGTCGCCAAAGCCAAAGCGTGGGTGAAGGCGAACCCCAAATCCGTCGCCAAATGGGATCAAAAAGGCTTCAAAATCCCTGGCGGCGCGGGCGCCATGGACCCGCGCGTGGTGCCGATCTTCGCTGGCTCCTCGGCCATGGCTCAAGGCAACACCAACCACAATTATCCAGCCGTGGAGCGCATTCTTTCGGCAATCTATGAAGGCTCGATCGTTCCCATCGACGTTGCTTTGCGGATCGAAAGCAAATACTTCACCCAGTGCTTGATGGAGCCCCAGGCGAAGAACATGATCCGTACCCTGTTTGTCAACAAACAGGCGGCTGAAAAGGGCGCGGCGCGCCCCGAAGGTGTTCCGGCTGCTGACATCAAAACCGTTGGTGTTCTCGGTGCGGGGATGATGGGTGCAGGTATCGCTTACGTCACCGCTAAAGCTGGCATGAATGTCGTGTTGCTCGACCGTGATCTTGAAAGCGCCGACAAAGGCAAAGCCTACTCGGTCAAGCTCAATGAAAAAGGCATCAGCCGCGGTAAGCTGACAAAAGAGAAGTCGGACGCGATGCTCGATCGGATCAAGACGACCGCTGACTATGCCGATCTCAAAGATGTTGACCTGATCATCGAGGCTGTCTTCGAAGACCCTGGCGTCAAAAAAGACGTGACCGAGAAGACCCAAGCGGTGATCCGCGAGGACGTTATTTTCGCATCGAACACATCGACGATTCCGATCAAGAACCTTGCGAAAAACTTCACGCGTACTGAGGATTTCATCGGTATCCATTTCTTCTCGCCGGTCGATAAGATGCCGCTGGTGGAAATCATCACGCCTGAAGGTGTGGGCGATAAGGCGCTGGCGACCGCCCTCGACTATGTCGGTAAGATCAAAAAGACGCCGATCGTCGTGTCCGACACCCGCGGCTTCTACGCAAACTCGGTGATCATGCCGTACCTCAACGAAGCGGCACTGATGGTCAAAGAAGGCATCAGTGTTGCCCTCATCGATAATGTCTCGGTGCACATGGGCATGCCCGTAGGCCCACTTGCTCTTATGGATGAGACGAGCCAGGAGCTTGGCTGGTCGATCGCGAAATCGGCCATGGAGGAAGAGGGCGACAATTATCAGTCCTCGGGCGTTGAGGATCTCCTCAAACTCTTCGTGGAGGACCTCGGCCGTAAGGGCCGGAAAGTTGGCAAAGGCTTCTACGAATACCCCGAAGGTGGTCAGAAGCATGTCTGGCAAGGCCTCTCCGAGCATTATCCGCAGCTTCAAGAGCAACCCGAGCCAGAAGAGGTGAAAGAGCGTCTTCTTTACATCCAGCTTGTGGCGGCCGCGCATATGTATGCTGACGAAGTGGTGCACGACCCGCAGTCAGCGGATCTTGGCGCCATCTTCGGTTGGGGCTTTGCGCCATGGACCGGCGGTCCGATGAGCCATATCGACACGATTGGTCTCGATGAGTTCGTCCGCACGGCCGAGAAGCTTGCGCAAAAGCACGGCGCAAAGTTTGCCCCACCTGCGAAGTTCCGCGAGATGGCCGAAAAGAACGACAAGCTCTACGCGGCAGCTTAAGCCCTTTTCAGGCATCAACACATTCACGTGAGCAAAGAAGGGCGGTGCCAAAGGCATCGCCCTTCTTTTTTATAGGCGATCACCAACTGCGTCTGGCCTGTCCTTTGCACCCCAAAGCGCATGACCTATGACGTTGATACCGCTCTTGACGAGCTGGAAGGCCGCGCCTGGGAAATTGCCCAAACCGTGCGCCGTGGAATCAAGGCTGCTGCGCCTTATGCCGAGGCTGGTTTTGCCTTTGGTCACCCGACGTGGTTCCTGCACAGTCGTGTCCTATCCCTTGTTCCCATGGGGAAGCGTTGCAAACTCTATTTCTGGGACGGTGCAGCGGTTGAGCGACATGTGGGCATGCGGATGCAAGGCGGGGGCAGCGAAATCCGCTACATCGTGCTTGAATCGATGTTGGACGTGAACGCCGAGGTTCTGGACCTTATCAGCGCCGCTTTCCAGGTTCAGATCGAGCGTCTTGCCGCCAGTGAGTCCCGTGTTCCGCGCAAGGCTTCTTTGCCTGCATGAGCTGAAGTTTAAGGTTGTTTCTCTCGACAATCGTTCCACCTTCTTCTTGTTCTATCGACCAGAAGAAGGGGATCTGTCCCATGAAACGTCTTTCCATCGCCGCGCTTGCTGCGGTTTCTCTCTCAACCACAGTTTCTTTCTCAACCATTGCTGCCCAAGCGCAGGATGCACCGTCCGGCACCTATGCGCTCGATCCAACCCACACCACTGTGATTTGGAGCGTGAGCCATGGCGGCTTTTCACTCTATCGTGGCAGCTTCGACGACGTTGAAGGCACCCTCACCTGGGATGCCGACGAGCCGACAGGCAGTGCACTGACGGTGACCATCGATGCGAACAGTGTCGATAGCCCAGCGGCGGGAAGCCATGCGGGCAATGATAATTTCCAACAAGACATTGCCAAAAAAGCTTTGGGTGCTGAAGACAACCCAGAGATCACCTTCACCAGCACAAGCCTGCGCCGCACCGGCGATGACAGTGGCGTGGTGACAGGCGACCTCAGCTTCAACGGCACCACCAAACCGGTGGAAATGGATGTGACGCTTATCCAAGCTGCCGATTTCATGGGTACACCGAAAATGGGCTTCTCTGGCGAGACCACCATCGACCGCGCCGAATGGGGTTCGAACGCCTGGACTGAGTTCGGCATCGGGACGGATGTAACGATCAGCATTCAATCTGAGTTCGCGAAAACCGAATAGACGGCTACGCTCGTCTTTGTTACTGCACATATTATAACATGCTATCTCCTTAATTGAGGAGATAGCGCCATGCATAAACTTAAAATTCGCAATATCGGCAATTCCTTAGGCGTTGTGCTGCCTAAGGAGCTTCTTGATCGAAATGGTCTGCGAGTCGGCGACGAGCTTGCACTGTCTGAAAAACAGGTAGGGTTTTCGCTCGATCCTGTGGACGAGGTTTTATCGGATGCCGAAGAATGGATCGCCCGCGGTGCTGAAAAATACCGCAAAACGCTCCAGGCTCTGTCCAAGTGAAAGATGTCCGCTGGCTGACAAAGCCACTTGTTATGCGCGTCCATGAGAAAAGCTTGGTTGATCATGGCGGTGCTTTAGGACTGCGTGATGAAGGTGCCCTGAGGCTGACCTCACGAAGCCAGAGCAGCATGCAGC
>JBCCTG010000101.1:0-6191 GCA_039198735.1 Pseudomonadota bacterium
CGACGGTCAGACCCGTCAGCCCGACACGGGCGCGGGCGCCCGGCGGTTCGTTCATCTGGCCATAGACCAGGGCACATTTCGACCCTTCGCCGCCGCCTTCCTTGTTCACGCCGGATTCGATCATCTCCCAGTAAAGGTCGTTGCCTTCACGGGTCCGCTCGCCAACACCGGCAAAGACTGAATAACCACCGTGCACTTTCGCGATGTTGTTGATCAGCTCTTGGATGAGAACCGTCTTGCCCACACCGGCGCCGCCGAAGAGGCCGATCTTACCGCCCCGCGCATAGGGGCAGAGAAGGTCGATGACCTTGATGCCCGTGGCGAGAACTTCGGATTCCGTCGATTGTTCGACGAAAGGCGGGGCCTCGGCGTGGATCGGGCGTTTGGTGTCAGCATTGATCGGGCCAAGCTCGTCCACCGGTTCGCCGATCACGTTCATGATCCGGCCGAGGGTGGCTTCACCCACGGGCACCTGGATAGCGTTGCCGGTGTCGGTCACGGGCTGGCCGCGGACGAGGCCTTCGGAGGAGTCCATCGCGATTGTACGGACCGTGTTCTGACCGAGGTGCTGCGCCACTTCGAGCACCAGGCGATTGCCGCCATTGTCGGTTTCAAGCGCGTTCAGGATCGCCGGCAGGTGATCGTCAAATTCGACGTCCACCACAGCGCCGATAACCTGCGCGATCTTTCCTTGAGCCATTTATTGTTCCTTCTTTTCGCGCGCGCATAGCGCCAAACGTACGCGGGTTCCACACCGGAAACCCATCAAAGTGATCACCCCAGGGCCATGTGCGACAAAAGGGGCAAAGTATCGATCGCCCTTCACCAGTGCCCCAACCCGCGGTCAGGCCGCCGCATGCGCCGCCAAGCCTGGATATAGCAAATCGTATCGAGGCCCAGCCCCGCGATGATCGCGGGCAAACGCTTCAGATCCCTCAATGACCTGATGCGCGCCAAGGCCTGAAGACGCTTGGTCAAAAAGGTCGAGGGGACGAGCAACCGGGTGCGCTCGTTGGTAATCAAGGTTTCAACCCAGCGCTCGTCCTGGGCTTCCTTGGCGGCGACATGGGCAATACGGGACCTATCAGGAGGCAGCGTCCTGAAGTGATCGAAGAGATGCCCATTGATTGCGCTGCCGACGACGATGCGGGTTTGATGTTTGAGGAGCCCACCGATGGTGCGTTCGGATTCATAGAGATGCTCCACCCCTTCGGCGCGGCTGATCACCTGGCCTTGCGGGGCATGGCGGAAACCATCCGTATTCAGCATGCCTGCGATGAAGCCGTCTTCCACGGGAAGACCGCGCGGCAAACGCAGATCAGAGAGAGCCTCGGCACGCGCTGCGTAAAGCTGACCGCAAATGCCTTGCTTGTTGTCACGGGTGCCCCCGCCTTGGACGATGATCCGCTCCGTCAGGCTCAAATCCGATTTACGCTCCAAGTCTTTGATAGGCGTCGATGAAAGAGCCTTGAGGGTCGGGTTCGCTTGCAAACCTTCGATCAGCTTGCGGATGGCCGTGGTGCCGGGAAAGACGATATCGGCATCGATGAGCACCACATAAGGTGCGCGGCCCGCCAAGAGGTCATGGATCAGCCAGTTCCAGGCATGGGCCTTGCCCTTCTCCTGGGTCTCCTTGACCGCAGCGATGGCACCCGCGCGCATCGTCAGCGCGTCCCGGTGCCGCTCGAGCGCCTTGGCCGCGACGTCGCCTGTCTTGTCGGTGCACCCGTTGGGCACGACGAGCAGCTCCGTCAGAAAACGCGCATCACGGAAAACATCTTGCTGGGCCAGCCCCGCGATCAGGTCCGCAATACCCTCTTCCTCATTGTAGCAGAGGACACCAAGGCCAATTCTGATGGGTTCGGAGGGCATGGTTCTCAGCTCCTGCCCCGCCCCTCGCTCTTAGACGCTTTCCGCGCCGGCGATGATCTCGACGAGTTCGGTCGTGATCTGCGCCTGGCGTGCGCGGTTGTATTGCAGGTTGAGCTTATCGATCATGTCGCCAGCGTTGCGCGTGGCGTTGTCCATAGCTGACATCCGCGCGCCCTGCTCCGACGCAGCATTTTCGAGCAATGCCCGGAAGATCTGCACGGCAACATAGCGCGGCAGAAGCGTCTCCAGGATGGCTTCCTCGTCAGGCTCATACTCGTAAGGCGCAGCGTTCGCTTCAGCACTTTCGCTCAGCACGGGAGGTTCCGCAGGGATCACCTGTTGTGCCGTCGGCACCTGGCTGATCACGGATTTGTAGTCACCGAAGAACACGGCAGCTTTATCGAAGGCGCCTTCATCGTAAAGCTCCAGCAACCGCGAAGAGATCTGATGCGCCTGGTCAAAACCGATATTTTTGACGTTGTCGAAGGTCAAGCGCTCAACGATCAAATCAGCATAAAGACGTTTGAGCTGCTCATGGCCTTTTTTGCCCACAGTGAAAATTTTCACTGTTTTCCCCTCGCTCTGGAGCTTCACGATGTGCTCACGCGCAAGACGAACGATAGACGAGTTGAAACCGCCGCAAAGGCCGCGCTCCGACGTTGCGACGACGAGCATATGGACCTGGTCCTGGCCGGTGCCCGTCAAAAGCTTTGGCCCTGGGGCACCTGGCGTCAGGCCAGCGGCCAAATTGGCCAGCACGCTTTCCATACGTTCAGCATAAGGACGGCCAGCGCGAGCGGCGTCCTCGGCACGGCGCAGCTTGGCCGCAGCGACCATTTGCATGGCTTTGGTGATCTTCTGTGTCGACTTCACGGAGCCGATGCGATTTTTGAGGTCTTTGAGTGAGGGCATGTTCTGAGAAACCTTGAGCTGCCGGTTGGTGGCGAAACCTGCCCGCTGCGTCAAGGCTTTGCCTTGAGAACGCAGACGGTGACGCGGCAACCGCGTTGCAAAACGCTTTCGGATTCAACATCAAAAGGCACAAATAAGACAATTTTGTGACGAGTTTCCTAACTGAGTGACAGATTTATTGAGTGAATTGAACGCTTTGCAACGCAAATGTTATTGTGTATAAAAACGTAATCGGGAGCATAAACTTAAGGGGACTTCCATGAAATACCTAGCTTCTGCGGCCGCTTCGCTGGTCGCTTTAAAAGCTGCTGGGTTCGCTAATACGGTGGTCACACCGTTCGATCCAGGCGTCTCGCCTGTCGAAGACCTGATCAACGCCTTTCTCGGCACCAATTCTGGTCTGACCTACGTTGCCGGCAGCGGCAGCTACCAAGGCATTGCTGACCAAGGCGGCACTTACAACGACTTCCTTCTTTCAGGCGAAGGCGTTCCAACGCTGCAACTGAACGACGGTATCGTCCTGTCGACAGGCCTCGCTGACGTGCCTGCTGCAAACACAGACACAAGCTACGAAGGTCAGTTCCCAGGAACGGGTGGCAACGCCAACCTTTCACAATTGCTGACTGACAACAGCGCCCCTTCCAGCACCACCAATGACGCCAACACGCTTTCGTTTGACGTCACCATTGACGACCCGACGGCAACCAACGCCATCGAAACGAGCTTCATCTTCGGCACCGATGAATTCCCTGACCAAGGCGTCACCGATGCCTTTGCCTTTTTCGTTGATGGCGTGAACTTCGCTGAATTTGCCGATGGCTCGCTCATCACCTTCGTCGAAGGCGCGAACAACTTTCAGTTCAACGACAACACTGACGACCCTTACGGCTATGAGATGGACGGGATCACACCGGTCCTGAACCTTGTCGGTCTTTTCGACGATAGCCTCAGCACACACACGATCGAAATCGTTATCGCCGACACATCGGACACAATTTTTGACTCGATCGTTTATCTTGAATCCCTCGCTGGTACCTTCACCACCGGCGGTGGCGGCACCACGGTTGATGGTCCCATTCCTGTTCCGGCCGCAGGCCTTCTGATGCTCCCCGTTGCAGGCTTCTTTGCAGCACGCCGCAAAAAGCGCGCTGCTTAAGCTCTGATCCCTCAGAACAACGAAAACCCCAGGTTTCGGCCTGGGGTTTTTTTGTTTGTCTTGACCGGCGATGGACGCAGTCTTGGTTGAGAGCTGATGCGTCGCCGATTAAGGTTTGCAGTCGACATCATCTTGAGCGCGAACATTGTCTCGGATGCCCAAAGGCAATCTGAAATGCAAAGATCTTCCCACTGATCATGTTCATGGTTTTCAACCATCAAAAAAGCCGGGCATGGAGCCCGGCTTTTTTGATTTGAACATGTCGGCGGTAAGATGTTTCAGCGTGCTAGCCAAAGTTCTTAGCGAACGTCCCCAGGATCTCCGTCAATTTCTTATCGAGATCATCAGAAAGCTTCTTCTGCTCACGGATAGCCGTTAAGACATCGGCATGCTGACTATGCATGTGGCGGAGGAATTCTTCCTCGAAACGGCCAACATCGGCTGTCTCGATACCGTCGAGGAAACCGCGGGTACCAGCGAAAATGACACAGACCTGCTCTTCCACCTGGAGGGGTGAGTATTGCGGCTGTTTCAAAAGCTCCGTCAGGCGCGCACCGCGGTTGAGTGTCTTTTGCGTTGCCGCATCGAGGTCCGAACCGAATTGCGCAAAGGCAGCAAGCTCACGATACTGAGCAAGCTCGCCCTTAATCTTACCGGCCACTTGCTTCATGGCTTTGATTTGGGCGGCTGACCCCACGCGCGACACTGAGAGACCCACATTCACCGCCGGGCGGATGCCCTGGAAGAAGAGATCCGTCTCAAGGAAGATCTGACCATCGGTGATCGAAATCACATTGGTGGGAATATAGGCCGAGACGTCATTCGCCTGGGTCTCAATGATCGGCAGCGCGGTGAGCGAGCCAGACCCATTGTCTTCGTTGAGCTTCGCCGCGCGCTCAAGCAGGCGGGAGTGGAGGTAGAAGACATCGCCAGGGAACGCCTCACGGCCTGGCGGGCGGCGCAGAAGCAGCGACATCTGACGATAGGCGACGGCTTGCTTGGAAAGGTCGTCATAGACGATCACAGCATGCATGCCGTTGTCGCGGAAATACTCGCCCATGGCACAACCGCCGAAGGGTGCGAGGAACTGAAGCGGCGCAGGGTCCGATGCGGTCGCGGCCACCACGATCGTGTACTCCAGCGCGCCATTGTCCTGAAGCGTCTTGACGATCTGCGCGACAGTCGAACGTTTCTGACCGATAGCAACGTAGATGCAGAAAAGTTTGCCTTTGTCGTCGGCAGCAGCCTGATTCGGCTCGCGCTGGTTGAGCATGGCGTCGACGCAAATCGCGGTTTTGCCCGTCTGGCGGTCACCGATGACAAGCTCGCGCTGGCCCCGGCCCACGGGGATCATCGCGTCAATGGCTTTGATGCCAGTTTGCACCGGTTCGTGCACGGATTTACGCGGCAGAATGCCTGGCGCTTTGACGTCCACAAGACGACGCTCCGTCGCTTCGATCGGACCTTTGCCGTCGAGCGGGTTGCCGAGGGGATCGACGACGCGGCCGAGAAGACCCTTGCCCACGGGCACATCCACGATGGCCTCGGTGCGCTTCACTGTCTGGCCTTCGGAGATGCCCGTATCATCGCCGAAGATCACGACACCGACATTGTCCTCTTCAAGGTTGAGGGCCATGCCTTTGACGCCGCCTTCAAACTCGACCATCTCGCCGGCCTTGACATTGTCGAGGCCATAGACCCGCGCGATCCCGTCACCGACGGACAGGACCTGGCCAATCTCGGACACCTCGGCATCCTTGCCGAAATCCTTGATCTGGGTCTTGAGAATGGAGCTGATTTCTGACGCGTTGAGTTCCATACGCTTACGCCTCTTTCAGTCGGGCGCGCAGCCGCGCCAGTTTTGTCTTGAGTGATGAATCGATCATGCGGCTGCCGATCCGAACGATCAGCCCGCCAAGAAGGTCTGGGTCGGTTTGGGTCTTGAGGGTGACATCCTTGCCCACCGATGCACGAAGCTGGGCACGAAGCTCAGCGGTTTGGTCATCGGTCAGCGGGTGGGCGGAGATCACCTCAGCCGCCACCTCGCCGCGGGCTTCCGCTGCGAGCCTTTTGACATTGTCGATCACGCGGGGAAGAAGCGCCAGGCGACCTTTGCTGGCGAGAAGCTTGACGAAATTGACCGTCAACTGGTCCGCCCCTGCTTTTTCCAGGACAGCACCCATGCCGTCAGCTTTTGTATCGGATGAGAAAGCCGGCGATTGCACCAGGCGTTTCAAATCATCGTTCTCAG
>JBCCTG010000102.1:0-5971 GCA_039198735.1 Pseudomonadota bacterium
CGTCCCCGAGCCGCACATGGGGTCGATCACCGGCTCATCACCGCTGAAACCCGCTGCGCGCAAGAGAAGCGCCGCCAGGGTTTCCCTCAAAGGCGCTTTGACCACGGATTGTTTGAACCCGCGCTTATGAAGAAGCTCCCCCGATGTGTCCAAGCTGATGGTGCAAAGGTCTCGCTCGATCCGCACAAGGATTTTGAGAGGGTCTGTGCCGCCATCCACGGCGCCTGACTTGGCAAGGGCTGCCTTCCGAACACGTTCAGCCGCGGCGCCGGAGTGGTAGATCTTCGACGCGCGACAGGTGGCCTCCACCGTGATCGGGGTGCCTTCATACAAAAGCTCCGACCACGGCAGGGTTCGTGAACGCTTGTCCAAGGTGGAAAGATGTGCCGCCCGAAAGGTACCGAGCCGCACGAGGACCCGGCTCGCGCCCCGCAGCCAAAGATTGGCGCGCCAGACATCATGCCAATCGCCGGTCGCCTCCACACCGCCTGGAACCTGGCGGGTGCCGAACAATCCAAGCGCACGCGCCTCCTCCAAAAGATAAGGCTCAAGCCCCGGCGGGCTTGCGAAAAAGAGATCCATGAGAAGCCTCCCTTCCGTTTCTCTCACATTCGAGTGGGCACCATCTCTGATAGCGAGAGAGGGGCGAACCAGTTTTGAGGGATTGATCAAGAGACCATGCCCCTCTCCCCGCATCCAAGATGCGGACCTCTCCCTAGGGAGAGGTTTCAGTCAGAGCACCGAACAGTTTTTGGGATCGACCCGGAACACGCACTACTCCTCGCCCGCCACCCGCTGCGCCAGGGCAGCCGCCATGAACTTGTCAAGATCACCATCGAGCACCGCGTCGGGGCTGGGGCTCTCGACGCTGGTCCGCAGGTCTTTCACCATCTGATAGGGCTGCAAGACATAGGAGCGGATCTGGTGGCCCCAACCGATCTCGGTTTTGGTGGCGGCTTGCGCGTTGGCTTCTTCCTCGCGCTTTTGCAGCTCCACCTCATAAAGCCGGGCACGGAGCATATCCCACGCCGCCGCACGGTTTTTGTGTTGGGAGCGCTGGGACTGGCACTGCACCACGATACCCGTCGGCTCATGGGTGATGCGCACAGCACTGTCGGTAGTGTTGACGTGCTGACCACCGGCACCGGAGGCGCGGAAGGTATCGATCCGGCAATCGCTTTCGTTGATCTCGATCTCGATCTTATCGTCGATCACGGGGTAGACCCAGACACTGGCAAAGGATGTGTGCCGCTTAGCCGCCGAATCGTAAGGGCTGATACGCACCAATCTGTGCACGCCGCTTTCAGTCTTCATCCATCCGTAGGCGTTAGCTCCCTTCACTAGGATGGTGGCGGATTTGATGCCGGCCTCTTCACCCGATTGCTCTTCCAGCACCTCGACCTTGTGGCCCTTGGCCTGGGCCCAGCGCACATACATGCGCAACAGCATCGAGGCCCAGTCGTTCGATTCGGTGCCGCCCGCGCCGGAATGAACCTCCAGATAGCTGTCATTGGCGTCCGCCTCACCGGACAGCAGTGCCTCAAGCTCCGCCGTTTGGGCGCGGCTTGAGAGCTCCTTCATCGAGGCTTCCACCTCGTCGATGGAGCCCTGATCGTCCTCGGCTTCGGCCATCTCGGCGAGTTCGAGAAGGTCCTCGCGCTCTTGGCTGATCTCCGTCAGGGCACGGATGGCGTTCTCAAGCCGCGTGCGCTCCTGCATCAGCTTCTGGGCCGCTTGCGGATCATCCCAAAGGGTCGGATCCTCGGCCTTTTCGTTCAGCTCTTTCAGACGGGCGTTGGCAACGTCCCAGTCAAAGAGACCTCCTCAGCAGGGCCAGCGATTGCTGCACCTGCTCCGAAGCGTGGGTGATTTCTGCGCGCATTGTGCGATCCTCAAATCTGGTCGTTCGGTCTAAAGTCTCAGGCGCATCAAGGCAACTGAAGCTGTTCAGTGCCCCATATCCGTGCGCCCCGTGCGCACCCGATAGTCCGCGGCGATGGCGTAGTCGGGGTCGTTCTCGCTCGGCTCGATGAGTTGCCCTGCGACGGAGAGCAGCTTTTTGGAATCCGGTGAGAGGTGCCTCAAATGCAAGGTCTTGCCCGCCGCCTGGTACTTGGCAGCCAAGGCATCGATAGCGGCAAGGCCCGAATGGTCCGCCACCCGGCATGCGCGGAAGTCGATGACCACGTCGTCGGGGTCGTCTGCTGGGTTGAAAAGCTCCGCAAAGCTTTCGGTGGAGCCGAAGAAGAGCGGGCCTTCCACCTCGTAAATCTTGGTACCCGTTGCCGTGATCTCCTGGGAGATGATGTGCATACGGACGGCTTGCTTCCAGGCGAAAACAAGGGCTGAGACGATGACACCGACCAGCACGGCAACGGCCAAATCTTCCAACACGGTAACAATCGTCACGATGATGATCACCAGGGCATCCGACTTTGGCACACGTGTAAGAATTTGCAGCGACTTCCAGGCAAAGGTGCCAAGCACCACCATGAACATCACACCCACGTGGGCCGCCTGGGGGATGGCTTCAATCGGGCGGCTGGCAAAAAGAATAAAGACGAGAAGGAAAAGCGCCGCGGCAATGCCGGAGATACGGCGGTAACCGCCGGACTTCACGTTGATCATCGACTGGCCGATCATGGCGCAACCGCCCATGCCGCCGAAGAACCCAGTAACGACATTGGCAGCGCCCTGGGCCACGCATTCCTGGCTGGCACCGCCCCGCTCGCCCTTGATCTCACCGACGAGGTTCAAGGTCAGAAGGCTCTCGATCAAACCGATAGCGGAAAGAATAACCGCATAGGGAAGAATGATCAGCAGGGTTTCGCGATTGAGCGGCACACTGGGCAGATGAAAGGCCGGGAAGCCGCCCTCAATCGAGGCCAAATCCCCCACCCGCGGCACGTCCATGTCAAAGCCGATGACCAGTGCCGCGACGAGACCGATAGCGGCCAAGGGTGCGGGGATGATCTTGGTCAGGCGCGGCAAGCCCCAGATGATGACCATGGTGAGGGCCACGAGCGCGAGGGTCAGCGCAAGCTGCGCGCCCTGCATGAAGGCATGGCCGCCATCAGATGTGGGCACCCGGAACTGCTCAAGCTGCGCCAGACCGATAACGATGGCGAGGCCATTCACAAAGCCGAGCATGACAGGATACGGCACCATGCGGATGAACTTGCCCCAGCGTAAGAGACCTGCCGTGACCTGGATAATCCCCATAAGGACAACCGTTGCGAAAAGATACTCGACACCGTGCTCACCCACAAGGTCGACCATGACCACGGCCAGCGCGCCCGTGGCTCCTGAGATCATGCCAGGACGCCCACCGATCAGCGCGGTGATCAGACCGACGATGAAGGCCGCATAAAGACCAACTAAGGGGTGCACACCAGCAACAAAAGCAAAGGCGATCGCTTCAGGCACCAAGGCCAAAGCCACCGTGAGCCCGGCCAAGATTTCGATACGCATGATCGACGGTGTCAGCGTCCCGATGTCATCGGCAGTGGTGCGGGCATAGGTGCGCACGGCGGAAAACGCGCCGGCGAACGGTGTCGCGGTGTTCGAAGAGGTCATAGCCGTCCGGGAAAAACTCAAACGATTTGATAGCGATATTTGTGCGACGCAGCAAGGGCGGGCAAAGCTCTACCCTTTGAAAAGAGGGGGGATCAGTAGATCACCCCAAGATCGCTATCCACGTCCTCATCACCGAGGCCCTGGGCTCGTTGGCCATCGATGGCGAAGCGGTTGCGGCCATAGATATCGTCCTCGGCCTTAAAAGCTTCGAGGATGACGTTGGTTTCTTCAGGGCGTGCAGGGCGTCCGGTCTTGGCGTTGACACGCACGAGGCGAATGCCAGAGGGCGCGCGGAACGGCACTGATTGCTCCTCCATCAGGTGGGCATGCATGAAGCGGCCGAAAATCGGCGCGGCCACATCGCCGCCGCCCTCGCCATTGCCAAGGCTCTGGGGCAAATCGAAACCGACAAACACACCGACGGCGAGGTCCGGTGAGAAGCCCACGAACCAAGCGTCGCGGTAATCATTCGTGGTCCCCGTTTTGCCGGCCAACGGCGGCATCGGCTCATCAAGCCACAGGGCGCGAACCCTGGTCCCTGTGCCCCGCTCGATCACCCCTTGCAGCATGGACACCATCTGAAAGGCCGTGCGCGGATCGATCACTTGTTCACGATCGTCGGGCAGTGGTGGTTCGTCTTGCTCATCCCATTCTTCGGCATTGCAGTCAAAGCAAGGTCGCTCATCCCGAGCGTAAATCGTATGGCCCTGGCGGTCCTGAATTCTGTCGATGACGGTGGGCTGTATCTTCTTCCCGCCATTGACGAACTGCGCGTAGGCCGTGGTCAGGCGCATTAGCGTGGTCTCACCTGCACCGAGGGAGATCGAAAGGTTGCGCGGCAGGCGATCGGAGACGCCCAAACGCTCAGCATACTCAATGATCGGACCAATGCCGAGGTCCTGGGCGAGCCTTGCCGTCATGGTGTTCCGCGACTTCTCAAGACCAAGGCGCAACGTGCTCTCGCCATAGAAGCGGTCGGCGACATAGTTGCCTGGCTTCCACCAACTGCCGTCAAGACCCGGCGCCACGAACGGCGCATCGAGATAGATCGATGACGGTGTGTAGCCGCGGTCGAGGGCGGCGGCATAAATGAAAGGCTTGAAGGTCGAGCCGGGCTGACGCCAGGCCTGGGTGGAGCGGTTGAACTCTGAAAGACCGAAGGAGAACCCACCCACCATGGCCAGGACCCGGCCAGTGTGAGGATCCATGGCGATCAACCCGCCATTGACGTTCGGGATCTGGCGCAAGGCATAGCCTTGGTCACCATCGGTAGGCTCGGCCAGAATCACATCACCGACAGACAGCACTTGGCCAACCTGTTCGATCTCAGCACCAACCTCATTGGTGCTGACAAACTCGCGGGCCCAATCAAGGTTGGGGAGTGTGATCACGCCGCGCGTTCCGTCGAGAAAACCAATATCCGCAATGGCGCTCGTGGTCTCCAGCACCACAGCGAGGCGCCATGGGGAGAGATCAGGCGCAATGGCCCGCTCCGACAAAAGCCGCTCCCGCGCTTCATCGAGGGACAGGGCCCACAGCGGCATGGCCTCATCGCCCTCGGCTTCCACTTCGGTGGCAGCGGTCAAATCATCGGGCAGAACGGCCGTGGTCAGGGCCCCGCGCCAGCCATGGCGCTGGTCATACTCAACCAGGCCTTCGCGGAAGGCTGTCTGAGCTTTGCGTTGCAGCTCGGGCTCAATCGTCGTGCGGACGGAAAGGCCGCCATCGTAAAGCGCATCAACGCCGTAGCGCTCGGCCACATCCCGGCGCACTTCCTCGGCAAAATACTCAAGATCCGCCGAACGCGCACCCAGCGGCGGCGCAATTTCGGCACCTAAGGGCAGCTCACGATAATAGCTCAATTCTTCTGTAGGCAGGTAGCCGTCTTCCGCCATACGGCCGAGAATCCAGTCCCGGCGCTCCACCGCGCGGCTCAAACCCCGCACCGGGTGATAGTTGGCTGGCGCCTTGGCGAGGGTTGCCAGATAGGCCGCCTGGTGCGGCTCGATCTCATCGAGTGATACGCCGAAATAATTGAGCGCTGCCGCCGCGACACCGTAACTGCGGTTGCCGAGATAAATTTCGTTCAAATAGAGTTCGAGAATTTGGTCCTTCGAATAGACACGCTCCATCCGCCGGGCGATCAAGGCCTCTTTGACCTTACGCTCCATCCGCTGATCGGAGGTGAGAAGGAAGTTCTTGGCCACCTGCTGGGTGATGGTCGACGCCCCTTCGAGCCGTGAGCCGCCTTCCAGCTTCGTTTGCACATTGCGCAGCGCCGCGCGGGTGATGCCGCGGAAATCAAGACCGTCATGCTCGTAGAAAGTTTTGTCTTCGGCGGCGATGAAAGCTTCCTTCACGATATTCGGAATGCTCTCGATAGGCACAAAAAGAC